>JBJEPR010000105.1:0-17421 GCA_051881335.1 Candidatus Fimenecus sp.
ATTCGCCCCTTATAGGGGCGGTGCATACCACCAGTTTACTGGTGGTTATGATTTTATGCTATTCTGATAAATGTCATCCTGCGCGTAGCGAAGGATCTCAAAAACAAAAAACTTCAAGAGATTCTTCGGCTACGCCTCAGAATGACCGAAGTGCGTAGGGAACGGTCGTACCGTTCCGCAAAATTATATCAAATTACACGGGCAAACTATGTTCGCCCGCCTGATTGTCATTCTGAGCCGTCAGGCGAAGAATCTCGTTTCGCATATTTTTATTTTGTGAAGTTTCGAGATCCTTCGCTTCGCTCAGGATGACAAATTATAATTTCTCCAACCACGGTTTCAGCGGTTTGACATTTTCGAGCGCCGCCAGCAAATGATACGCGCGGCTGACTGCGGTTTCATAATTCGGGCGCGTATAGGCAATCGCTGTTTTCTTGAAATCGTCATACAACGGCTGTAAGGCTGTTCCGCACGGCGCTTCCGACAAAGCAGACGCGGCGAATACCAGTACATTTTCCGCCACGGGTAATGTCAGCGCATCGCCCGAAACGGGGATTTGTGCATAAAACAGATAGCATTGTTTCGCAAGCACATCGCCGCTCGCTTTGTGCATATGCGTAAATTCATACGCCAGCGTGCAATCCTTTACATAGCCCGAGGTCTTGGTGCGCACCAAATCGCCCGCGCCGAGCGCTTCAAAGCAGTCGGGCACAAAGACGGTTTCGGTATTTTCACCGTTTCTGAACTGCACACGCGTATCACCGCCGACTGCCGTCAGCAACAGCGCAACCGCTTTTGTGCCTTTGGGCAACAGCAGGGTTTGCCCACAGCAACGCAGTGCGTTCTGCGGCTGTGCAGAAAGGGTAAACACGGTGTTTTTACAACGCACCGTTTTGGGGAATTGCTCTTGCGGCACGGTACAGCCGCCCAAAATCCCGTCACGGCGCAAGGTGTTTGCAGATGCGGTTTTTTCGGTGCAGGAAAGCAGTATCGGCGTGCTTTCCGTCTGCGTTGCCGCTTCTTTCGGCGGCTCTAATTCAAGGGCAAAGGTCATTGGGGCAAAGGCGGCAATATCAAACACAACCTCGCCGTTTTCTACCTTTGCTTTCTTTTGCTTTTCTTCAAAGCCGTTGCAAATCCACGCTTTGCGCACACCCGCGCCCACGCGCAAATGCACATCTTTGCGTTTTTCACCCGTACCCTCATTCACGCGGACAATTACAGTGTTTTTATCGCACTCGGCACATTTTACGGCACGAAGCAGTACTGCGTCATCGGAAATCGAGGCAAAGGAAAATTCGCTTTCCAAAATACCCGTTTGCCCGAGCGGTGCGGCAAATACGCGCATCGGCTGATTAAAGCAGATACCCGCTTGTTGTGTGTCGGCAAGGCCGTCACCTTTGTGACTGAAAATGCCGAAGGCGTAAGCGTTCCGCCCCATATCCATATAACTTTGGTGGCTGTCGGGCAAAAAGTCGCCGCGCGGCGTATGTACGCCTGTCAAACGCAAAGTGTCGGCAGTCGGGTGGTCCCAACCGTATTTGCAGTCGCTGAGTATCGACACGCCGTAATCCGCATTGCTGATATCCGCCCAATTTTGCGCGGGGACTTCATACAGTTTTTCGGTATTTACCCCGCGGCGAATCACGCCCAACCCCAAATCGTACGAGGCGGTTTCATTCTGCACGGTGAACGAAAACGGCGTTTTCAACAGCGTGCGCGGACTGTACCATTCGATGTCGTTTTCGACGCGCACAACCGTTTCCCCCGCGCCCAAAGAAATGCGTTGGACAAATACCGACGCGCCTGCGGTACGGCGGGTTTCAATGCACACACGCGCACTGCCGTTTTCTACGATTTTAAACTGCGGTGCAGCGGCAAAGCTTGCAGGCTCTGCCATTACCTCGGGGTAATCTAATTCCCACGCAGGCCACGGATGCGAGCCGTTGTATTTGTGTAACGCCATACGCACAGGGCGTTTGAGCAGTTCGGTTTCAAGCGTTTTGTCGAATACCGAGGCAATGTCGCCGTTATCATCTAATGTGACCTTGTATTTTTCGTTTTCCAAGGTGCGCGCGGTCACACAAAGCGCCGTTTCTCCCGAATAGGGCTTTTCGGCGGC
The DNA here is from genome assembly GCA_051881335.1 of Candidatus Fimenecus sp. Classification (GTDB taxonomy): domain Bacteria; phylum Bacillota; class Clostridia; order Oscillospirales; family Acutalibacteraceae; genus Fimenecus. Next base: position 2,123 of record JBJEPR010000105.1, read on the forward strand.
GGTAATGCAGTATACCGCCGCGCCGTTTGCGGGCACGGTGGCAGAGAACAGAATTTTGCCGTTTGCAATTTGCGACGGCACCGCTTTGCCTTTTGCATTCTTCACATAGACGAATTTTGCATCTTTCAGTGCGTCGACACGGCATTCGACCGTTTCAGTGCGGGTAAACTGCGTGGGGTTGGTTACAGCCACCGCATATCCGCGCGCAAACGGCACGGTCATTTGGCGCACCAAATTTTCGGTTGCCGCTTCATACAGACTGCCGAACTGATTTAATGACAGCGCATAATCATTCCAACTGCGCTTATACACACACTCCAAAGAAGTGCCCGGCAAATCGTCGTGGAATTGATGCGCAATCACGCGTTTCCACGCGGTTTCGAGCTCTTTTTGCGGGTATTCCCCGGTGCCGCACCAAGCGGCGGCAACGGACAGGCGCTCTGCCGCGTCACCAAGCTGTTCGTTTTTGCGGTTCCAGCGTTTTCCCAACGCGCGCGAGGTATAGCCGCCGACGCCGTGGTCGGTAGAGACAAGCTCGTTGTTCCATACGGGCAGGTTTTTCTTTTGTGCGGCGGAAAGGTCCTCGTCCATCACGCGGAACACTTTATCCACGCTGACGATTTCGACATTTGTGTCGCTCTCGGCGTTTTTCTGTTTTTCCGACACCACGGTTTTGACGGACTCCTCTTTCGGCGCGCCGCCGCGGTCTCCCGTGCCGTGCAATAAATAGGTAAACGGCAAATCGTATTTTTCGAGATTGTTTTTCAGTTTATTCGGCGCGTTTTTGTGCTCGCGTACGGTTTTGAGCGTTGCGGAATAGTCCTGCGCGTCCAAAGACGCATAAATTTGACTGCCGTCCACGCCTTGCCACAGCCCCAAATCAAACGGAATCCCGTAAGCGGAGCTCCAAGTCAGTTTTTGGGTAGTAAAGCCCAACAGCCCCGCGTGCTTGATGATACTCGGCAATGCATAGCCAAATCCGAAGCAGTCGGGCAAATAAATATCGACGCTCGTTTTGCCGAATTTGTCGCGGAAATAGCCGTTGCCGTACAAGATATTGCGAAACAGCGCTTCGGGAGAGGGGACATTGACATCGCCGTTTTCATAGGCACTGCCCGTGACAAACCAACGCCCGTCCGCCACATATTTTTTCAGCGTTTCAAACTTTTCGGGGTAGTACTCCTCCATCAGTTCATAACGGCGGCTACCCTCAAAGCTGAACACATAGTCGGGGTATTTCTCGAACAGTTTAAAGTTGTCGTCCAAGGTAGCGGGAATGTACTTTTCAACAGTCGTTTCAAATGTCCAGTTCCAAACGGTATCTAAATGCGCCGTTGCCACGGTGTAAATTGTCGGTTTTTTCTGCTTTTCCATAAATCAGCCCTTACCCTTTCGTTTTTTCCATACTTTACGAAGTCCAAAAGCCCCTGCGGCAAGAACTGCCGCGCCGCCGAGCACGCCGAGCGCAATCGGCAAAAAGCGGTATTTGTATTCGTAATAGCCATGATTGGCTTTGTATAGATTTGTGACTTTTAAATCGGTTAAGTCTTCAAAAGTCAGAATTTCCGAGGTAAATGTGCTTGTATTTTCTTCGTCCAAGGTGATTGTCCGCACGCCGCGGTGGTTGCCGTAACTGTAAAAAGTCACGGCGGGGGTGGCAATCAAGTGAATGCCTTTGTAAACGCCCGCAAAATCATTGACATGGTCATGGCCGAAAAAGGCGGCGACAATGTCGCCTGTTTGCAGCCAACTGTCGAACTGTCCGCCGTTTTTGTTGGAAGGACACGGGCCTTCGTTCAAAGAACCTTGATACACCGCGTCGGACACGGTATAGAATTTATCGTGCCAAGCACCGCTGCCGCGCACCGCACCCGCAGTGCCGCGTTCAACTTCCGAGAGCATATCGTAGACCTCAGGCACAACAATATGTTGAAACAGCATCGCGGGTACAACCTCGCCGCCGTTTTGCGCTTTTAATTCTGCGGCGGTTTCCTCGTACCACGCAATTTGGTCGGGGTGCACATAGCCGTATCCGCCGCCCTCACTTTCGGGCGTGTAGGGGTTTGAATCCATAAACCACAAATTGTAAGCAATTTTTTGCCCGTCGGTACTTTTAATCGGCAAATTGTAATTGCAAAGCCCCGTCATCTCCTCGCCCGCCACGGCAAGGCAGGTATCGTATGCTTGAAAGCAGGACAGCAAAAACTGCTTTGCCTCTTCTTCGGTCATGCCGTTTTCGTCATTGCAAAGTCCCTCGTGGTCATGATTGCCGAACACCAGCGCAAACGGAATACCGCGGCTGTCAATCGGTTTGGCAACGGCGTCCACCGCCGCCCGTGTTTTCTCTTTATCCACGCCTTTCCACCAGCCTGCGGTGTTGTCACCGAGCAGGACCACCAAATCGGGATTGGTACTGTCGAGCGCCGCCTCTAAGAGCGCCGTGGTTTCTTTTTGCGGGGTGTCGGTATCTTGAATATCCGCTAAAATCAGAATTTTGAATTTCCCGTTTTGAAACTGCAAGTTCTTTTCCTCCGTTTCGGCAAATGCGCCGACAGGCAGTGCGCCGAACAACAGCGCCACGCCCAAAAGTATGCTGAGAAGGGGTAAAATCCGTTTGTTGCGCATGGCTTATTCCTCCGCGGCGGATTTTGCGCCCGCATTCAGCATTTCCAAGCGGTGTTCGCGCATTTCTTTATGTATCGTTTCGAGTTTTTCACCCTCTAAATCATAGAAAATATACGGAATCAGCGACAACAGATTGAGCACGGCGGGAATCATCGTCACCAAGCCCCACAGCCAAAAGCGCGTGTTGACCGCACCGCCTTCGGCAAGCACCATTTCCGCACCGACTTGTTGCAAACCGATAATCGGAATAATCGCGGTTGCCGCCGCTGTACTTAACGAGCCGGTCAGCTTGCTGATAAAGGTTAAGAGCGAGAAGCTCATGCCCTCGCCGCGTTCGCCGGTTTTCCACTCCATATAATCGACGGTATCGCCGACCATTTTCGTCGGTACCACCGCGCTGACGCTGCCGATGGCGCTGGTAAATACGCCCTGCAAAGCAAGCAGCGGCACAATGATAATCGGCTCGGTATAATGGCGGAAGCCTAAGAAGAAAATACAGGTGGTTACCACAGCCTTTAAGACGGTAATGCGAATGACAATCTGTTTGGAGCTCCACCGTTTTTCGAGCTTCGGCAGCAACGCATAGGTGAAAAAGCCCATAATCGTTCCGGGGATACCCGCGATAATCGACAGACTTGCCGTACCGAGCGACAGCGCGTAAAAATACTGCATAAAGGTGTCGCCGATGCCGCCTACGGTGCCGATAACCGATGAGAGCACCAACAGCAAAAGCGGTTTATTTTTAAACAGATAGCGGAAGCAATCTAACAACTTCGGTTCATCGTTGCTTTGCACCACGCGTTCACGCGAGAAAATACCCGCAAGGGAAAATAAGCCCATACCGACCGTACCCGCAACAATACCGAGTACCAAAAATACCTGCCGCAAATCCCACGGTACCATACCGCGGCGGTACAGGTCGATGCAAATGGAAACCAAAATGCCCGGAATGCCGCCGATGATGCTCGAAATGAATCGCGCCGAGGTAATCACGCGGGAACGGTCCTCGGGGTTGGGCGACACCGCCGCCGACAGCCCCCAAAACGGAATATCGCCTATCGTATAGAAAAATTCCCATACGAAATAGGTAATGCACATATACACGATTTTCACAGCGTCGGAATGCACGCCGGACAAAAATTCCGCGCCGCCGAAAAACACCACCGTCGCAATGCCCAACGGAATGGGCACAAACAACAGATACGGTCGCAGCTTGCCGTAGCGCGTACGGGTGCGGTCCACAATCGTGCCCATTAACGGGTCGTTAAACGCGTCCCACAGCCCCATCACAAAAATCATCGTCGCCACTGCGGGAGCGGGCACGCCGAACACCGTGACCAAAAAGAAGGTCAGCTGTGAGCGCACCATATTGTACCCGATGCACTGCCCGCCGTTCGCCACGCCGTACAGCACCGTTTCCCGAACGCTGACATAGCGCCGCTCGCGCACGACCTTTGTCTTTTCCGTTGTTTCCATACGTTTCACCTGTTCCTATTCTGTATAGATTGCCGCCGTCAAGGCGAGTTGTGTATTGGCTTTTCTGTCCGTATCGCCCCAAAGCTCGGCGCGATACCAATGTTTTTTCTCCAACGCCATTGCCACGGTATATTCCGCCCGCTCTGCCGTAACAGGCAAACGCAAAATTTCTTCCCCGCCGTTTGTAATCAGGCGGATTTCACGCGGGATAAATTGATTATCGGGATTTGCCGCACGATAGCGTGTATCGTCCAAAGCAAACTGCAATTCGGTTTCCCCCGCTTGAACGGTATCGCCCAAAACAGCCCCGTTTACCGTTTCAAAATAAAACAGCGGCCCGACGCAAACGCTGGTTCTGCCGTTTTTGAGGGCGGTTTTCATCTTTTCGGGGGTAAGCGTGCCGTCGGGACACAGCAGATAGGTGCACGCCGTGGGATAAATGTTTTGGGTCGGGCGGTGCCAATCACGCCCCATCGTGGGAGCGATATGATACCCCTTATCCAAAAGGGATTGCCATTTTTCTTGTGCGCGGCTGTTCGCGGCGTTATAATACGGCGCGCCCTCTGCCCAAACCTCTATGTAGTCTATCAAGCTGTAATCCTGCACTTGAAATTCCCAAAAGCCGCCTGTGCAAATCGGCGTACCGATTTGATAAGGGTGCGCTATGCCGCAAAGCCCGCCGTGTTCATGCACGGCTCGGAGTTTTTCATCCATATTTTCAGGCGTTGCGTCGCGCCAATCGACATATTCGCGGCAATCGAGCACGGGCATATGCCCGAAATAGGTCGTCCATTCAATGCCGCACAACACTGCGGGCGTGCCGTTCATCGGGATTTCCGCCCAACCTGATGTGGTGTTGTGGTCGGTTAGACAAATTCCGTCTAACCCCCGTTCGCGTGCGGTTTGCAGGAGCGTTTCCACGGTAAAATCGCCGTCGCTGTGGACGGTGTGGCAATGCAGTTCGCAAGGAAACCATTTTTTTGCCTTATCCATTCCCGACCGCCTCCTCGACTTCGATTTTTACGCGGCAATCGCAAAACGGCGTGACAAGCGCGTGCACATTGAGTACCAGCCGCCACTGCCCCGCAGGCAGTTTTCCCGTCAAAAAGCCGGGCGATGCTGTCGCTTCCGTTAAAATATGCACTTGGCTGTCCGCTTGGCGGTGTGCCGCGCCGCGGTAGCCGTTCGGGTCATCCAAAGACAGCGTAATTAGATTTTTCAGAGGCAAAAATACCTCCGCCGCCGGGTACTGCGCACGGTATGCACCCGCGTCACGCTGTAAGCACCGTTCCGCCGTTTCGACCGCCGCTTCGCCGTCCGACAGCTTCGGCGCGTAGGAATAGATAATTTTTAACTGCCGTGCTTCTTTCTCCAAAACGAACGGCAAAAAGAGATTCGTTTTTTCCTGCGCGGGGGTTAGCCGCACCGTTGTTTCCAATACGGTTTTCATTCGGTCACTCCGTCGTATTTATCCATAAACACGGTAATGGCGTTTTGATACAGCTCGGTGTGTGTGTAATAACTTCTGGCGTGTACCGCATCGGGCACGGTCAGTTTTTCCTTGTCGGAAGTACACGCGTCATACAAAATATCCTGCATAAAGGTCGGCACAAAATCGTCGCACGCACCGTGAATAAACAAAATCGGCTTTTTGGCATTTTTGACCGCCTCCACGGGCGATGCCTCTTTGAAGCGATAGCCGCAAAACAGGCGGCAGTACAAATCACAAATCTGCATAATCGGGAAATTCGGTGCGTGGAATGAGGTGCGCAGTTGATAGGAAAATTCATCCCACGCCGAGGTGTACGGGCAATCGGCAATAATGCCCTTGATTTTGTCGTCGCCGGCATGATTGCTCATCATCAGCACCGTTGCCGCACCCAAGGAAACGCCGAGCAGGAAAATGCTGTTGTCGGGAAAACGCGCTTTTGCATAATTGACCCACAAAAAGGTATCCTTCGATTCGTGCGTGCCGTACCCCATATATTTGCCGTCACTTTCGCCGCAGCCGCGGTGGTCGGGCAGTACGAGCGTGTACCCTTGCTCCAAAAACCACGGCACCATAAAGCAAAATTCGCCTCTGCCGCAGTTTCGCGCACCGTGGCACAAAAGCATGGTTCTGCCGTTCGGCGTTTCGGGTAAGAGCACTCGCCCTTTGAGCGTTGCCCCGTCGGGCGCGTGCAAGGTGATTTTTTCCTGCGGCAAGTTATCAAACGCTTCTGCCGCCTTTTCAAAATCCCCTTGATAGCGGTCGGGCGACATCCCGCCGCCTGCAATCATTTTTTCAATCCATTTCGGTACGGGAATGGTTTTGCGCCAAATAATATTGTTAAAAATAAACCCGCATAACAGCAAAAGGAAAATCAGCAATACGCCCAACACACACAGCAATACAATTCCGAAGATTTTCATACACAATCCCCTTTGTAAATTTCCGCATTGGAAAGCATAATTTTTTTGCACAGGTCCTCTGTCGGAAAATCCAGGAAAAACCAGCCCTGCGCGTGTGTTTCACAAAGCGGATAGTCCGAAAATGCCGCATTGACAAGCGGGGCGTTTTCCGCAGGACAGCCCTCGCCGCCGCAGGTACTTAAAAAATGCACACAGATATGCTTGTTTGTCGGGCGACAGGCTTCCAAAAACGGTTTGGCGCTCTTTTCCCATTTCACATCGGGCGGCAGACGGTAACGGTCCTGGACCGTAGCGGTACAAGCACTCGACAGTGCCACCGCACAGGGCGCGGTTTCGGTTTTAGAGCCCTGGTCTTCCCACACCGAAAAATCCAACCCGCAGTTTTGCGCCGTGCGAAAATCCGCCGCGCGTTTACAACGGCGCATCAGCACGAGCTTGCCGCAGCACTCCGACAGGCGCGGCACGCGGTTTTCAAGATACCAAAGACTTTCGTCCTGTTCTATATATGTATGATAAAACTGCTCAAAAAAGGCGGTTTCAAAATGGCCGCGGTCCTGTTTGATGCTCAGCACCAGCGTTTCGCGCGGGTTTTCGCGCAAAAATGCTTTGCAAACAGCCAGCACTTCGTCAAATTGCAGTTTTTCGCGCTTGCTGTCGTCCGTATAGCAATCCGAAAGCCCATGCACCAAATAAAAATGGTGACCGCGCCGATACAGACGAATGTCCAACAGCCGCACACCGAGCGCCAGCTGTTCACGGAAGGTCAATTCCTGACATTTTGCCAGCTTCGAAAAGGCGCAGTATGCCGTTGCGCTGTCGTGCGTGCCTGCCAAATTGACTTCGGAAAGATACAGTCCGCCCGAAAGCGCCGACAAAACCGTTGTATGCTCCACCGCCATCACCTCACAGCATATCATACCCTATTCCGCACAAAAAAGCAAGGCGTTTGACGGGCAAAAATGGATATTGTGCCGAAGGCCTAAGCAGCTTGATGCCCTTATTTCGGGCGGCGTTGATAGCAATGCACATAGTCCACCACAAAATCGTAATTTTGTGCTTTATCGTTTTTATCGGGATCGCCGCACCAAAATTTTTCGAGCTTGCCCGTCTGTCGGTTACGCGTAAGCCCCGGGTACTGTTTTCCGTTTTCCATACAGCCCGCTACCTCGGCGGACAAAAGCAGATATTCGGGCACGCGGCAAATACCCATATCCCGTCCTTTGTAAATATGCTTGGTTTCCCAGGTTTTTTGCCCGTCCACAAAAAAAGCATATTTGTCCGTTTCCCACAGAAACCCGTAGGTGTGGAATTCGGTATACATATGCGGCACATAAAATGCAGGCGACCGAAGCGTTTTCAGCCGTTCGTCATAGCCGTCTGCGTGCAGGACATGAATATTTTGATTTTGTGCGCGCGGCAAAAGATGATAGGCGTGCGGCGACTCCATCACATCGACTTCTAGCCCGTCTTCTCCGCTCCACTGTATATCGCGCGGGGAAAACGCGTCCTCGTTGTCGGGCATCAGCCAAAATGCCGTCCAAATGCCGACGGCTTTGGGTACTTTACAGCGCACCTCGAAATATCCGCCCGTCTGCGAAAAGCCCCGATAGCCTGCCGCGGCGTATTCAGGATGCACATTGGAGGTTTCCAACATCGCGGTGTACCACCCCTCGCCGAGACTGCCCCTTTTCCATTTGGTACGGATATACAAATGCCCGTCTTTTGTAAACACAATGTCCTCGTCGTCCGTGTAAAACGCATTGTTGCGAATGCCGTTGCGTGCGGGGTTTTCGGGGTTCAGCATCGTGTTGCACTTCCATTTGGTGCGGTCAAAAAATGCAAAATCATCTGAAAAAGTCAGTTCCCACTCGGTTTCGGAAAGCCAAAACGGCGTATCGTTCGGCAGGCGCTTTAGCATTGTAATCCCTCCGTTATTTGTTGTATAAAAGTATTGTATCGGATTTTTGTTTTGCCCGCAAGAGAAATGCGTGCAAAAGTGCGGGAAATATGCTACAATGCAAACAGGATTTCATTTGGGAGGCATTTGTATGGAAAATAACCGTAAGGTTGCCGCCGTCACGGGCGCTTCGCGCGGTATCGGGGCGGCAACGGCTTTGGCGCTTGCCGACGAGGGCTTTGCCGTGGCGGTGCTGTATCAAACCAACCAAGCGGGCGCGGACGCTTGCGTGCAAAGCATTCTTACAAACGGCGGGCAGGCGCGCGCTTACCGAGTCGATGTGACCGACAGCGCGGCTGTCGCGGCGGTTACGGCGCAAATCGAACGGGAAATGGGCGCGGTTTCGGTGCTTGTCAATAACGCGGGGATTTCCGAGCAAAAACTGTTCACCGAGATTACGGACAGCGACTGGGAAAGAATGCTCGCCGTGCATTTGGACGGCGCGTTTTATATGACGCGTGCCTTCCTGCCGGCAATGCTGCACGAAAAATACGGGCGAATTATCAACATTGCCTCTATGTGGGGCGAAACCGGTGGCTCGTGCGAGGTGCATTATTCTGCGGCAAAGGCAGGGCTTATCGGGTTGACTAAAGCACTTGCCAAAGAGCTTGCCCCGTCAGGCATTACCGTCAATGCGGTGTCGCCGGGCGCAGTGGACACCGATATGATGCGTATGCTGGGCACGGAAATTTGCAAAAGCGTCGCGGAGGAAACGCCTGTCGGGCGGCTCGCGCGCCCCGAAGAAATTGCCGACGCGGTTTGCTTTTTGGCCAACGAAAAAGCCGCCTATATCACGGGGCAGGTGCTCTCGGTCAACGGCGGTGCGGTGATATAATCACAACCTCCACACAGAAAAAACACATATCGTATCGGATAAGCAACACAAAACCCGTATGCAGGTATCTGCATACGGGTAATTTTTATTGTATCCTGTTTTTCTGCTTCCCGTCGGCTCAGTCGCGGCGGTTACGACGGAAGTCACGGCGCGGGGCGGGGCGGCGTTCCGAAATTTCGTTTTCGGGGGTCAGGCCCTCTACCTCAATCAGCGCTTCGCGGCGGGAGAGGTTCAATCTGCCTTGCTCATCTTTCGGCAGAACTTTGACGATGATTTCATCGCCAACATTGACAACATCTTCGACCTTTTCGGTGCGTTTGACATCGAGGTGGCTGATGTGTACCATACCCTCTACGCCCGGTACGATTTCGACGAACACGCCGAAGCTCATCAGGCGGGTGACAATGCCTTTGTAAATTGCGCCGACCTCAGGGCCGTTTGCAATGGTGTCCACAATGAACACGGCTTTCTGCGCATTGTCCAAATCCAAAGCGGAAACAAATACCTGCCCGTCTTCGTTGACATCGATTTTGCAGTCGCACTCGGCGCAGATTTTCTGAATAACCTTGCCTTGCTTGCCGATGACATCACCGATTTTGTCGGGGTCAATTTTCGTGGTCAGCATTTTGGGCGCCCATTTGGACAATTCTTTGCGCGGCTCAGAAATAACGGGCAGCATAATTTCGTCCAAAATGTAGCAACGCGCGGCATAGGTCTTGTCGAGCGCTTCGCGAATAATCGCGGGCGTAAGGCCGTGTACTTTCAAGTCCATTTGAATGGCGGTGATACCCTTTTTGGTACCTGCCACTTTAAAGTCCATATCGCCGAAGAAATCTTCAAGACCTTGAATATCGACCATCGTCATAAAGCGGTCGCCCTCAGTCACAAGGCCGCAGGAAATACCCGCGACCGGCGCTTTAATCGGCACACCCGCCGCCATCAAGGACAGCGTAGAGCCGCAAATTGAGCCCTGCGAGGTCGAGCCGTTGGAGGAAAGCACTTCGGATACCACACGAATGCAGTAGGGGAATTCTTCCACCGACGGAATGACGGGCAACAGCGCGCGCTCTGCCAATGCGCCGTGACCGATTTCGCGTCTGCCCGGCCCTCTCGACGGCTTGGTTTCGCCGACGGAGTAGGACGGGAAATTGTAGTGGTGCATATAGCGTTTTTCGGTTTGTTCGTCAATACCGTCTAAAAGCTGTGCGTTGCTCATCGGCCCTAAGGTAGTCACGGACAGGCACTGTGTCTGCCCGCGAGTGAACATACCCGAGCCGTGCACGCGGGAGAGCAGGTCAATTTCGGCGTTCAGCGGACGGATTTCGTCAATGCCTCTGCCGTCTACGCGCTTGCCGTCGTCGAGTAACCAACGGCGAACGATATATTTCTGCAATTTGTAAAGGCAATCCTCGATTTTGGACGCCTCTTCGGGGTACGCTTCGTCGAATTTCTCGTGTACCGCGTCATAAATGGGTTTCAAACGCTCGTCACGAATGCGCTTGTCGTCGGTATCGAGCGCGGCGCGCACATCGTCAATCGCAAATTCTTTAATTGCCTCGTACAATTCGGGCGAGGGGTCATTCGACGGGAAGGAAACCTTCTCTTTGCCGACTTCGTCGCGAATGCCCTTGATGAATTCCACGATTTTCTGGTTGGTTTCGTGGCCGAACATAATGCCGTCAAACATCACATCGTTGGGCACTTCGTTTGCGCCCGCTTCAATCATCGCCACCAAGGTGTCGGTCGAAGCCACGGTGACTGCCATCTGCGATTTTTCACGCTGTTCGGCGGTGGGGTTGATAACATATTCGCCGTCCACCAAACCGACGGAAACGCCGCTTATCGGGCCGTCCCACGGAATTTCGGAAATGCTGATAGCAACCGAAACACCAATCATCGCGGTGATTTCGGGCGAACAGTCGGGATCAACAGACATCACCGTTGCCACCACGCCGACATCGTTGCGCATATCCTTGGGGAACAGGGGGCGAATGGGACGGTCAATCACGCGCGCGGCAAGCGTAGCCTTTTCACTCGCTCTGCCCTCGCGGCGCTGGAAAGAGCCCGGAATTCTGCCGACGGAATAGAGTTTTTCCTCAAAGTCCACGGAAAGCGGGAAGAAATCCACGCCCTCACGCGGTTTGGCGGCCATTGTGGCGGTGCAAAGCACTTCGGTCTCGCCGTAGCGGACAAGACAGGAGCCGCCCGCAAGCTGCGCCATTTTACCGACTTCCACTTTTAACGGTCTGCCGGCAAGCTCGGTTTCAAAAACCTTGTAGTCTTTAAAAAACATACCTTTACCTCTTTTTCTTTATATTTCCGCGAGGCAAAGCCGGTTTTTAGCAATAAATGCAGCCGTCCGCGCACGGCGAAAAGCTCCATTTACCGCTAAAACGACCGAAAAAGCCCCGTCGAATTCGTCTTCTAAAAAGCAATTCAAGGCAAGCAGCCCGAAAGCCGCTTGCCTCAATTCCCAAATTATTTACGGATGCCGAGTCTCTGAATCAAAGAACGGTATCTTTCAATATCGGTTTTCTGCAAATACGCAAGCAGGTTGCGTCTGTGACCGACCATCATCAAAAGGCCGCGTCTGGAATGGTGGTCTTTCTTGTGGGTTTTCAAATGCTCGGTCAAGTCGTTGATGCGCTTTGTAAGCACCGCTACCTGTACTTCGGGAGAACCGGTGTCACCCTCGTGTGTCGCGTATTCCGCGATGATTGCCTGTTTTTCTTCTTTGGTCATGTTTTTTCACCTCTTTTAAAATTTGCCTGTCGCGCAGCACAGAAGAAGGTCAGGTGAATACCCAATGTCTTTCTATCGGGTCTATGCCAAAATCCGTGCATACCGAATCAGCCTATGTATTATATAATGCGCAAATGGATTTGTCAAGGGAAACTTTTCAATATAGGCGCGTAAGCGCTGTACCGAATATATCCTCCCTCTTGAGGGAGGTGGCACACGCATCGCGTGTGACGGAGGGAGTCGAAAAAATTTTTATGAATTTCAGCAGGCGCGTAAGCGCCGTACCTTTTTGTCATTCTGAGCCGTCAGGCGAAGAATCTTTTTCAATATCTTCTTTTTATGCACGAGATCCTTCACTTCGTTCAGGATGACATTGCTCCTTTCGATATGCTTGTAGAGAACGGTCAAGACCGTTCCCTACAAGCACACCCTTCCATTCAGAGAGGAGCAAAAAAATCACTCGCAAAGTAAACCTACGATTTGCTCCGCGTCACACGCGGTTTTGGGCATAATGCCGAAATACAAGGAATTTTCTCTTTACAGTTGCTATTTTCATTATTTTAGTATATTATATACAAAGAATTTTCAAAAATTGGTTTTTATTTCAATTTTTTTGGAGGATATGTATGAATTACGCATTATCGAAAAAGAAAGCAAAAGAGCTGTTAACGGCAAAGCTTTCGCACTTTATGGGCGTCACGCCCGAGGAGGCAACCGACGAGCAGTATTACAAGGCAATCGCACTGATTATCCGCGATATGATGAGTGCGGGCAGAGCGGAATTTTCCGAAGAAGCCGCAAAGGCAGGCACCAAAAAGGTCTATTACCTTTGTATGGAATTTTTGATGGGTCGCTCGCTCAAAAATAACCTCTATAACCTCAACTTGACCGAGGTGTTTGACAGCGTGCTGTCCGATTACGGCGTCAAACTCGAAAATTTGTATGAATGCGAGCCCGACGCAGGGCTTGGCAACGGCGGCTTGGGTCGCTTGGCGGCGTGCTATTTGGACGGTCTTGCCACACAAGGCTACCCCGCACGCGGCTATTCCATTCTCTATGAAGCGGGTATTTTCAAGCAGAAACTCGTAGACGGCTGGCAGACGGAACTGCCCGACTTTTGGCTGCCCGGCGGCGAGGTTTGGCTTGTGCCGCACGAGGAAAGCGCGATTGAAGTCCGCTTTGAGGGCGATGTGCTGGATTCGTGGGACAACCAATTCCACCATGTGGAGCTTGTAAACTACAAGCCCGTGCAGGCAGTGCCTTACGATATGTATGTTTCGGGGAAGGACGGCAAGGGCATTTCCGTTTTGCGCTTGTGGCAGGCAAAAGCGCCCGCACTTGATATGTCTTTGTTTAACCAGGGCGACTATATGCGCGCGATGGAGCAAAACGCAATGGCAGAGGTCATTTCCAAGGTCCTCTACCCCGCCGACAACCACCCCGAGGGCAAATCCTTGCGCCTGCGCCAGCAGTATTTCTTGGTGTCCGCGTCCATTCAGGACATTGTGCACCGTCATTTGCGCGTGTTCGGCACGATGGATAACTTCGCCGAAAAGGTTGCAATCCATTTGAACGATACCCACCCGACTTTGGCAGTCCCCGAACTGATGCGGATTTTGCTTGATGAATGCGGCTACGGCTGGGACGACGCTTGGAACATCGTCACAAGCGCGGTGGCATACACCAACCATACCGTGATGAAAGAAGCGCTGGAATGCTGGCCCGAGGACTTGTATAAACGCTTAATGCCGCGTATTTGGCAGATTACCAAGGAAATTGACAACCGTTTCCGCAACTATGTGTGGCAGGCAACGAACAACGCCGACCAAGTCGAGCGTATGGCGATTATGTCGAACGGCGTGGTGCGTATGGCAAACCTCTGCGTGGCGTCCTCGCACTCTGTCAACGGCGTGTCGGCATTGCACAGTGAAATCCTGAAAGACACCGTGTTCCATGATTTCTATACCTTAACGCCCAACAAATTCAAAAATGTTACAAACGGCATTGCGCACCGCCGCTGGCTGTGCCAATCCAATCCCGAACTCGATAAACTCTTAAAAGAACTCATCGGCGACGGATTTGTGTATCACGCGGATGAACTTTTGAAATTGCGCGATTACAAAGACGATAAAACCGTTTTGGCAGAACTTGAACGCATCAAAACCCACAACAAAGAGCGTTTCGCCGAACAGGTATATAAGAATACAGGCGTGAAATTAGACCCGACCTCGATTTTCGATGTGCAGGTTAAGCGTTTGCACGAGTACAAGCGCCAGCACTTAAACGCCCTGAATATTTTGACCGAATACCTTGCCATTAAGGAAAATCCGAACGCGGACTATGCACCGCACACCTATATTTTCGGCGCAAAGGCGGCTTCGGGCTACTTTATGGCGAAAAAGATTATCGCTTTCATTTGCGCGCTCGGGGATATGATTAACAATGACCCCGATGTACGCGGCAGACTGAAAGTTGTGTACTGTGAGGACTACAATGTTACCATGGCGGAAAATCTGATGCCCGCCGCCGATATTTCCGAGCAGATTTCGCTTGCAGGTACGGAAGCGAGCGGCACGGGCAATATGAAATTGATGATTAACGGTGCGGTCACTTTGGGCACGATGGACGGCGCGAATGTAGAAATCTATGACGCGGTAGGCGATGATAACATTTTCATTTTCGGTATGTCCACCCCCGAGGTCGAGGAAATGAAGCGCCGTGGCTACAATCCGCAGAATTATTACAACAACAACGCCGAATTGCACAATACGATTGATTTCATCAACCGTTGCGGTATTGCGGGCAAGCAGTTCCCCGAAATCGGCGGCACGATTTTAAATCACGACCCGTATATGGTTTTGGCGGACTTCGCCGATTACCGCCGCGCACAGCATCAAGCGGTAGAAACCTTTGCCGACCGTGAAAAATGGAACAGAATGTCGCTGATGAACATTTCGGGCGCAGGCAGATTTGCCGCCGACCGTGCGATTAACGATTACGCACGCGATATTTGGCACACCAAATCGGCATTCATAGCCGGTGCAGACGCCCCGAAAGCGGCGAAAAAGCCCGCCGCACCGAAAGCCGAAAAACCCGCCGCTCCCGCCAAGAAAGAAGCGGAGAAAAAGGCGACTGCCGCAAAAGCAGAGCCCGCGAAAAAATCCCCCGCAAAGAAAAAGAAATAAGAGAGTACGCATAAAAGGGGCTGTAAAAAAACAGCCCGAAGGAAAAAAGACTGCAAGAAATCCGAAA
>JBJEPR010000106.1:0-3845 GCA_051881335.1 Candidatus Fimenecus sp.
AAAAATATCCGGACCTTGAAGTGTATACGGCGGGCAATTCTCTTTACATTCGAGATGCAGGAACGAGTGACGGGGCTAGTTCTTACTATCCATATATTGACGCGTTTGTGCGGCGTCGCAGAGGCGGCGCGGTGCTGGACTTGGATTTTATGCTCAGCAGTAAGGGCACATCCATGAACAGCCTGACATTGAATGCAGACCTGAGCGGATATAACAGTACCATTGTTGCCGGTGAGGGCACGGTGAAGCGCAAGGCGGCGCAAATGACCGGCTACGGTGCATACCATCAGTTAGACACGAATGTTACCAATCACATCACCCTGACTTCGGTGGACGCTGTAAAAATGAAAAACAGTTACACCGCTCCCGCGGGTGCTTCTCAATACTATCCGACCTCGTCTTACACCCTGTATTGCGGCTATATCCCTGCGGTGATGGATTTGTGGACAACGAAGCCGGGCAATAATACGGACCACGCTATTGCCCCCGGCAAATGGCGCGCAACCTTAGGGCTTGCCTTTGAGTATAACGGCAGTGCCGGAGATATTATGCATGTGTATGATGATTTGATAAACGGCTCGGTGAAAGACGGCGGTATTCTGGGCAACTCATTGGTACAGATAAAGTTTGACGGCATCGTTTGGACTTATGATATCACCAGCATATCGGAAAAGAACTTCTCGCTTTCGGGGCTTTGCGGGCCGTCCAATTACAGCGGCAGCGGGTGCACGGATATTGTGCAAGCTGTGCTGGACGAAAATGCGCGGGGCAGAAGCTCTGTGCCGATGGCGCCGATGTACGCCTTGAGCTCGGGCAAATACCAGGAAAACTTGCAAAATATGAACGAAACCGTCATTTCCCTGTCATATCTGTCCAATCCGTATGCTTTTGCGGATAAAAATGTTTATTATAACAACTATGCGCAGTCCCCGAACCGATCCGATGAGAGAACGGACGGTGTGTATGAATGGTGTTTCTCGGAAAGTACTACGATAATGGATACGGCTTCCGTCCTCTATGAAAATGATGCAGGCGAAGAAATGTACCTTTCCCTTGCGGTCGGGTATTATGTCGGCGGCTTGGCAAACGACAGTAACCGTAGGTGGGATAATACGGAAAAAGGTTCTGTGGTTACGCCTGCCGTGATGAACAACGGTATTGTTTATATGCGTGCCGGCGGGGAATACGGCGGCACTTGGAAAGGCTATGCCCTGCAAAGTGAAAGCAATGTTTTCAATGAATTCTTCACCACGAACGATTATTTTAATAAAAGAAATGACGATGTTTGGGGGCCTCTCGGTACGCCTTACAACAAAAACACGATGGAACAGGCGGTAAGCGCCGGCTATTGGCGCGACAAATACCACCCGTTGTTTTACTCGTTGTTCGGCGGGGAATATACCAACGGCTTAGCAACAACTATGTCGCCGTTCGGCGAAAGCGGCCGCGATCCGTATTCATATTTAATGAGCCATATTTTAATGGGCAAAAAGCTGAAAACGGTTTCTTGGGGTTGGCTGTATAACGGATATCCTCAAGCGATGTGGGGCGCAGATGACGGCACCTTGATGAGTTGGCAGGGCGATCCGGATCCGTTAGGAACCGGAAACACACCGAAGCTAAGCGACCAAAGCACACTGTCCAAATTGGATGATACCAGTATTTGCGCCGAATTCCAATCCTATCAGTGGTACAAACAGGCGATTGACTTTGACAAACAGTATATGAGCGGAAGCAAGCACCCGCAGTTAAGCTCGATATACACAAATCCGTCAGCAACTCAAAATGACTACTATTTGCCACGCAACTGGGACGGTATCCAAGACACGCTGAACGGAAAAAAGGCCCACAACACTACATCTGTAGACTCGTTGAAAGGAAAAGGCGATGCACAGCATCCGGTTGGCGCGTTCACAAATGCGTATTATGACAAGTGCAGTATTCAGCTTGGCAAGACCGATACCCTCGGCTTTATCTCCCCGCTCGACACGGTGGAAGATGTAACCTATGCGAACGATACATGGGTCGCAGGCGGGGTGCAAGGGCTTGCAAATCCGCGGTGGTACGACGGTGTTGAAATGTGCAAAGAGAAAGCCGTTGTGAAAAAGGCCGGTTATTCTGACGAAGGCTCTTGGATTTGCGTGCGCAGTTGGTATGACCAAAGCGGTGGAACGGACAAAGGGCCTGTTTCCGGCAACTGCAATTATGTGTGGCAGGCCGTGCAAATCAGCCAGATTAAAAACTGCAACATTCAGCAGGTGACCTACTGCAACGGTATGTGGTATGCCGTCGGATACATTGATACCAATGATAACGGCGAATATGACTATACCGTCGAAAGCGGGCAGCAGCGCGAGCACGCGGTGGTGTTCTATGCCGTTGACCCGACACAGCCGTGCGGCACGGAAAAGGGCTGGAAACTCTCTGACCCCGGCAATGTCGGTTACACGCAGGCATATGCCAACGACGGCTCGGGTAACTACACGCTGCTGAATATCGACGGCGTAAACTCGGTTGCCAGCCGAAATGACTGATTGTAAGAACACTTGACAATTACGCGCAACACATAAGAAATATTCCGCGGCAAAAACGGACGGACACGAAAGGTGTGATATTATGTTTCGTAAAAAGGCAGAAAAAAAGGCTCGCAAGAACGGTTTTACGCTTGTGGAGCTGATTGTGACTGTTACGATTCTTTCCATCGTGACCTTGATGACCGTACAGCTTTCCAATTCCTTTTATCATCGCTATGCGATGATTGAAGCGCGCTGGACAGTGCAGAATGCCGCCAAACGCGTAATGCAGTATTTTCAATCGGAAAACGAATCTTTGGCGAATTCCACCAGCGTTTCACTGTTTTATACGGACCCCGACGATCGCGGAACCGTACCGGCGTCTGCGGACCCAAGCTTAATGCAGGGCGTACCCGCCACGGGGAACGACACCTATGCGTATATTTATACGATGCCTGCCTCCGACCCGACGCAGGGCGATGTGATTTGGGTGTTGGAACGCGGAGAGGGGAAAACGCCTGTAAATTTGACAGAATACATTTTGGACGAAGAAGTTCCGCTGAATATTGCCTTCAGCGTATCGACTGTGCCCATTGAGGTCAGCAAAGGGGAAACGATTGTGAACCCTGACGGCTCGACCACTGTGCCGTATACCTATGGCGGCGGTGAGGATAAATACCTCACCAACACGGTAGATGTAACGATTTCCACCCCTGTGTCCGTGGGCGGCAACTTTTCACTGACAACTTCGTTTACGATGAATAACATTATGCAGAACCAGCAAATCAATTACGAAAACGGTGTGGTTTGCAAAACTTCGGGCGATGTATATGTGGCGGGTTGGGACGATGAAAATATTGATTGCCCTGTGGATACCACTGTGGATAGACTGCAATATGCGACACAGTCTGCGAATATTTTGCGGTATATTTCAGCAGAGTCTTTCTTGAATTCGCAAAACACCGATACGGCGGATTTCAGCGCCGAGGGCGCAGGGCTTTGTTTCGGTGCGCTGTGTATGGAAGGCTCTTCCATCGGCACGCAGGTAAAAGGCGCTTTGCGCGATTTCCGTGACAATGTGTTGGCAAAATCCGAGTTCGGGAATACCATTATTGATAAGTATTATAACGAGTGGTCGCCGGCGTTGCTCCGTGCTGCGGCAGAGCACCCGTCTTTGAAGACACTGGGTAAAATTGTGCTTGTGCCCGCGTCTGTCATCGCGTTCTTCGCCGCAGAGTAATCGTGGATTTGTAGGGGTAATTTGTCATCCTGAGCGTAGCGAAGGATCTCAAAACGCCTCAAAATAGAAATATCAAAACGAGATTCTTCGCC
>JBJEPR010000107.1:0-17400 GCA_051881335.1 Candidatus Fimenecus sp.
TGTAAAATCACCCTCTCACCTGCAAAAAGCGGAGGTGGCAAACGCGTAGTGGCGGGTTTCTATGCCCGCCAACACACTAAAACCAAATACAAAAAAGGAGTGTGCCTTTATGCAATACATAACCTTTGATAGAACAAAACCCTATGATTTAATCCTGCTCGGCAGAGTCGCCGTGGACTTTAACCCCGTCGATTACTATTGCCCGTTAAACGAGAGCACCACTTTCAAACGCTATTTGGGCGGCTCGCCCGCCAATATCGCGGTGGGGCTTGCGCGCTTGGGCAAGAAAATCGGCTTTTTTGCGCGCGTTTCCGATGACCAACTCGGCACATTCGTGACCGATTTCTTCGAAAACGAGGGCATTGACACCTCGCACATCAAACGCTGTCAAAACGGCGAAAAAATCGGCCTTACCTTTACCGAAATCAAGTCCGAAACCGAAAGCTCCATTTTGATGTACCGCAATGTTGCGGCGGACTTGAAATTGGATGTTGCCGACATTGACGAGGACTATATCAAACAGACGAAAGCGTTGCTCATTTCGGGTACCGCCCTTGCCGAAAGCCCCTCGCGTGAGGCGGCGCTCAAAGCCGTTGCCCTTGCGAAGAAAAACAGCGTGCCGATTATTTTCGACATTGATTATCGCGCCTACAACTGGAAAAATGCAGACGAAATCGCCATTTACTATTCCGCAGTCGCGAAAGAAGCGGATATTATTCTCGGCTCACGCGAAGAATACGATTTGACCGAGGCGCTGATAAAGCCCGGTATGACCGATGAGGAAACCGCCGCGCTGTGGCATAGTTACAATGCCAAAATCGTGATTATCAAGCACGGCAAAGACGGCTCTACCGCTTACACCAACGACGGCGAAAGCTATTCGATTAAGCCGTTCCCCGTAAAATTGTTAAAATCCTTCGGCGGCGGCGATGGGTATGCGTCTGCCTTCCTGTATGGTTTGTTTGAAGGCTATGAAATGATGGACGCACTCGAATTCGGTTCTGCCTCGGCGGCAATGCTTGTAGCGTCCCACGCCTGCTCGCAGGATATGCCCACCGTCGAAGCCGTTAAAGAATTTATTAAGAAAGAAAAGGAAGAATACGGCGAAATGGTGGCACGGGCATAATTTCGGCTGATTGTCCGCTTTTACAGGCGTTGGGATGTGCACCACTGTGCACATAATCCGCGTTCGCGTAGTGGCGGGCTTCCACGCCCGCGTGAAATCAACCCGAAAATCAACGGGCGAACACAGTTCGCCTCGAATGAAATATATTTCGTGCGCAATCTGTGTAGGGAACGGTCTTGACCGTTCCGCCGCAAAATGGAGAAATTCATTGAATTTGTTCCCACCGCGTAGGGAACAACCTTCGTGTTGTTCCGAGAAGCAGCACAAACCTCGCGGGCGAACACAGTTCGCCTTTACTCGCGAGGAATTCGATAAAGTGTTCTCTCGGTTTACCTTGGAGTCCGATTATGGAAAAAGTTTATTTTGACCGCCTGCGTCAAATGAAATGTTTTTGTTTTTGCCAAATCATTCTTCTGCTTTGCATAGGCGGGGGCAGTATTGCGGCAGTGCTTTTCTGTATAGGGAAACAGTGGCTGTGGGTCGCTGTTGCCGTTGCTTTGATTGCCGCCGCGATTACACTTTTGGTTTTGTATAACAAAAGGATGCGGCGCGCGGTGGATACAGCACCGTATGTTTTGAAACTGAACGCGCCCCTGTCAAAAGAAACCGTATTCGCAAAACTTCAAACACAGGCGTATATACAGGAGGAAAAAGCATACTCCGAAAACGAAATCGTTTTATTCTTAAAAACCGGTTTGCATATTCGTTTGCTGGCTGTTTATCTTCCGAGTTTCTCAAAATCTGAATTTGACCGCGTCAAAAAGCGGTTAAATGCAAAAATCAACAAAGATTTTGCAATCCCACACACCATATCAAGATTTGAAGCGGAAAAAGCGGTGCGGGTGAATTTGGTATTGACAGAGACGGTAAATGCGCAACTGTATGCTTTTCTAAACCGCAATGCCGCAGAATCTATGCGCCGTGTAGAAGGCGTTTTGAACATTGCCGTAGATTTGAACCAAGGAACGATTTTTATTCCCGCGATGTTCGGCGATTGTCTATCTTCGAATATACGAAAATACGAACGCTGTATAAAGGAACTTTGCGCATTGACGGGAATACCTTACCATTGCAAACAAACAGACTAATTTTATACAAATAAAGGTGATACATATGTACGAAACGCCTGTTTTCAATGAAAACAACGAAAAAATCCTATGCGAAATGGGCGGCAAAAACGCTGAAATGCTGATGACCATTAAAGTCAAACAGTTATCGGCGGGCGAGTCTTTCACGGTGTGCAGTGCCGCGAATGAAACCGCGATTTTACTGCTTGCGGGCGAGGTCGAATTCCTCTTTGCAGGCGAAGTAAAATGTGCCGCACGCCGCAGTCCGTTTCTTGACAAGCCCTATTGTGTGCATTTCCCGCACAAAAAGGCGGTAACTGTCGCGGCAAAAACGGACGCACGCATTTTAATCCAGCAAACCGACAATGACAAAGATTTCGACATTGTCTATTACACGCCCGACACCTGCACCTTGCAGGAATTCGGCAAAGCACAGTGGAACGGCACGGCGCACAGACAGGTGCTTACGGTGTTTGACTATGAAAACGCGCCGTATTCCAATATGGTTTTGGGCGAGGTGTTCCACAAACCCGGGTGCTGGTCAAGTTACCCGCCGCACTATCATCCCCAACCCGAACTGTATTATTATGAATTCGATAAGCCGCAAGGCTTCGGTGTCGGTTTTAACGGCGACGATTGCTACAAGGTGCTAAACGGCGGCGCGCTTTCCATTACGCCGATGAAAACGCACCAACAGGTCGCCGCGCCCGGCTATTCGATGTATTATGTTTGGATGATTCGCCATTTGGACGGCGACCCGTGGCGCAAAACGCGCATTGACGACCCCGCCCACAAATGGTTACTCGATGAAAAATAAGGAGGCGTTTTTATGGCAGTACTGACGACCGCACAAGCCCTCGTCAAATTTTTGGATAATCAGTATGTGTCCTTTGACGGTAAAGAAACCAAATTCGTAGACGGGATTTTTACCATCTTCGGGCACGGTATCGTTTGCGGCCTCGGCGAAGCGCTCGACTCCGACCGCGGCGGTTTAACTGTGTATCAAGGCAAAAATGAGCAGGGAATGGCGCACGCCGCAACGGCATTTGCAAAGCAAAATAACCGCCGCAAAATCATTGCCTGTTCTTCGTCAATAGGCCCGGGCGCCGCGAATATGATTACCGCGGCGGCAACGGCAACCGTGAACCATGTGCCGTTGCTTTTAATTCCCGCCGACGCGTTTTCCACCCGTCAGCCCGACCCGGTGCTCCAACAGTTTGAACAGGTCAATTCTCTTTCCATTACCACCAATGACGCGTACAAAGCCGTCACACGGTATTGGGACAGAATTGCCCGCCCCGAACAGTTAATGACTGCGATGATTAACGCGATGCGCGTGCTGACCGATACCGCCGAAACGGGCGCGGTCTGCATTTCCATGCCGCAGGATGTTGAGGGCGAAACCTACGATTTCCCCGATGAATTCTTGCAAAAGCGCGTACATAAAATTACCCGCATTGCCCCCGCCAAAGAGGAAGTAGACGACCTTGTGTCTATCCTGTTGACCGCGAAAAAGCCGATGGTGATTTGCGGCGGCGGTGTGCGATACAGCGAAGCGGGCGAAATGCTCGAAAAATTCTGCCACGAATTCAACATTCCCTTTGCCGAAACGCAAAGCGGCAAAACCGCCTGCCTGTCGAGCGACCCGTACAACCTCGGCGGCGTAGGCGTGACGGGCAACTCCTCTGGGAACGAAATCGCCAAAGCGGCAGATGTCATTTTGGGCGTCGGCACGCGTTTTTCCGATTTCACCACGGGCTCAAAAGCCCTGTTTCGTGCGGATGCAAAGGTGTTGACCATCAATACTTCCCGCTTTGACGCGTACAAACTCGGCGCCGTCAAGTTGGTCGCCGATGCGAAATTGGGCTTGGAGGCGCTGTATACCGCCCTCAAAGAAAAAGGCTACAAATCCGCCTATACCACCGAAATCGCCGCCGCGCGTGACGGTTGGGCAAAGGAAATGCAATTCCTTGCCGATTACAAATACGACGAAAACTTTAAACCCCTCATTGCCGCAGGCGACAAGCGCACAATCCCCGAATTTGTTGAAAAAATCGGCGGTCGCTTGACGCAAACCGCCGCTGTGGCCACCGTTCGCCGCTTGATTCCCGAAGACGCAATTTGCGTCGGTGCGGCAGGCTCGCTCCCGGGCGATTTACAGCGTATGTGGACCTCTGACAGCCGTTATTCCTACAATATGGAATACGGGTATTCCTGTATGGGTTATGAAATCGCGGGCGCGTTCGGCTCCAAACTTGCCGAGCCCGAAAAAGAAGTGTACGCGATGTGCGGTGACGGCAGTTACTTAATGCTGCATTCGGAACTGGTCACAAGCGTGCAGGAGCATAAAAAAATCAATGTTTTGCTGTTTGACAACAGCGGGTTCGGTTGTATCAACAACCTTGAAATGTCCAACGGTATCGGCAATCTTGCCACGGAATTCCGTTTCCGTGACGAAAACGGCGAGTTGCTCGGCGATTTGGTGCCGATTGACTTTGCAAAAGCGGCAAGCGGCTACGGTGTGAAAACCTATACCGCGAAAACGCCCGAAGAACTCGAAGCGGCGCTTTTAGACAGTCAAAAGCAAACCGTTTCTACGCTCATAGACATTAAGGTGTTGCCGAAGTCCATGACCGATGGCTACGGTGCATGGTGGAATGTCGGTGTGGCAAGTACTTCGCAAAACGAAGCCGTCCGTGCGGCTTATGCAAATAAAAAAG
Organism: Candidatus Fimenecus sp.; assembly: GCA_051881335.1. GTDB lineage: Bacteria > Bacillota > Clostridia > Oscillospirales > Acutalibacteraceae > Fimenecus. The sequence goes on from JBJEPR010000107.1 coordinate 4,914, forward strand.
AAAATTTAGAGAAAGCGAGAAAATACTGATGTTAGACAAAACCAAAGTCAAACTCGGCATTGCGCCGATTGCGTGGACAAACGATGATATGCCCGATTTGGGCGCGGAAAACACTTTCCAGCAGTGCGTTTCCGAAATGGCGTTGGCAGGCTTTACGGGTTGTGAAGTCGGCAACAAATACCCGAAAGACGCCGTAGAATTGAAAAAAGCGCTGGATTTGCGCGGGTTGCAGATTTGCAACGCGTGGTTTTCCACCTTTTTGACTACCAAACCTTATGAGGAAACCGAGCGCGATTTCATTCGCCACATCACTTTCTTAAAAGAAATGGGCGCAAAGGTGGTCGGCGTTTCCGAGCAAGGGCATTCCATTCAAGGAACGGACAAATCCATTTTCCGTGACAAATATGTGATGAATGACGAAGAATGGGATTTGCTTTGCACAGGGCTGAACAAACTCGGCAAGGTCGCGAAAGATATGGGCATCGCGCTTTGCTTCCACCACCATATGGGCACCGTGGTACAAACCGCCGCGGAAATTGACCGTATGATGGAAAACACCGACCCTGAACTGTTCGGCCTTTTGTTTGACAGCGGTCACTTGGCATATTGCGGCGAGGACTATATGGCGGTGCTCAAAAAGTACGCCAACCGCGTGCGCCATGTGCATTTGAAGGACATTCGCCCCGAAGTGATTGAAAAAGTCAAAGCGGAAAATTTGAGTTTCTTGGACGGCGTGCGTTTGGGTACATTCACCGTGCCCGGCGACGGCGCACTCGATTTCAAACCGATTTTCGATGTGTTGGAAGAAGTCGGGTATGCGGGATATGTGCTTGTAGAAGCCGAGCAAGACCCCGCAAAAGCCAATCCGCTTGAATATGCTATTAAAGCGCGCAAATATATCAACGAGGTTTCAGGACTTTAAAATCTACAAACCGAATATATCCTCCCTCATCGAGGGAGGTGACACGCCGTAGGCGTGACGGAGGGAGTTCCGAAAATAATCTCCCACTTCCTGCAAGCGAGAGGTGGCAACCGCAAAGCGTTTTGTGCATATTGCGTAGGGAACGGTCTTGACCGTTCCGCAGACAAACGCTTTGATGAATGAATTTCCATCCGTGAAAATCTATTCTGCAAAAAATCCTAAAAAGGAGTACATACAATGGCAGTTGAAAAATTACAGTATTTTGTAAACGGTCAGTTCAAGGATTCGAAAACCGATACTTGGTATGACCTGCACAATCCCAGCACCGGCGAAGTGACGGGGCAAGCCCCTTGTTGCACCAATGACGAGGTGCTCGAAGCAATCGAAGCGGCAAAAGCGGCATATCCCGCATGGCGTGCCGTTCCCGCCATCAAGCGCGCACAGATTCTCTATAAAATCCGCGACTTGATTATTGAAAATATGGAAGAACTCACCATGTGCGTCGCCAAAGAAAACGGCAAGGTCTGGTCGGAGGCCGAGGGCGATGTCCTCAAAGCGAAAGAGGGCACGGAGCTTGCAACCCAAGTGCCGTCCTTGATGATGGGCGAGAGCTTAATGGACGCTTCAACGGGCTACGATACGGTGAAATACCGCGAGCCGCTCGGCGTGTTCGCAGGCATTGTGCCCGTAAACTTCCCCGCAATGATTCCGTTCGGCTGGATGGCGCCCACCTGTATTGCAACAGGAAATACGATGGTTTTAAAAGCCGCGTCCTTAACGCCGAAAACCGCAATGCTGTTTGCAAAAATCTACAAAGAAGCGGGCGTGCCCGACGGCGTTATCAATGTTGTCACCTGTTCGAGAAACGAGATTAACACCATTCTCGACCACCCCGATGTAAAAGGTATCACCTTTGTCGGTTCAACGCCGGTTGGCTTAAAAATTTATCAGCGCGCCGCCGCCGCAGGCAAGCGCTGTCAGGCGCTTTGCCAGGCGAAAAACCACGCGCTGGTTATGGCGGACGCCGCCCTCGAAAGAACCGTTGCAGGCGTTATCAATTCCGCATACGGCTGCGCAGGTCAGCGTTGCATGGCACTTTCCTGCTGTGTTGTAGAAGAAGCGATTGCCGACAAATTCGTGGCAGAACTTAAAAAGCAAGCTGAAAAAATCAAGGTCGGTCCGTCTTGGGATAAAACCTCGAAACTCGGGCCCATTACCTATGAAAAGCACTATAAAGAAGTCCTTGCCGACATCGACAAGGGCGTTGCCGAGGGTGCGGAATTGGTGCTCGACGGCAGAAATTGCGTGGTCGAGGGCTACGAAAACGGCTATTTCGTCGGTCCCACCATCTTTGACCATGTTACCGAGGATATGACGATAGGCAGAGACGAAGTGTTCGGCCCTGTGCTTTGCATTAAGCGTTGCAAGGATTTCAAAGAGGGCTTGGAGATTATGAATTCCAACCCTTACGCAAACGGTTCTGTTATCTATACACAGAGCGGCTACTTTGCACGCGAATTTGCACGCCATACCGACGGCGGTCAGGTTGGTATCAATGTCGGTATTCCCGTACCTGTCGGCTTCTTCCCGTTCTCGGGGCATAAGCAGTCCTTCTTCGGGGATTTGCATTGTCTCGGTAAAGATGCCTACCGTTTCTTCACCGAAAGCAAGGCAGTCACCACCCATTGGTTTGACGAAGAGGAAAAGACTACGACTAACGTTTCCACCTGGGACGGTACAATCTAAACATATTTATGCCCCCTCTGACGAGGGGGCCGGCGCGGCGTAGCCGTGACTGGGGGAGAGATAATACGGGAAATTCTCTCTCCCTCCGTCATTTTCGCAAAGCGAAAATGACACCTCCCTCGCCAGAGGGAGAAAAATAAGCAGGGGACGATGCCCTCATCGTCCCGATAATTAAAAATTAGGGAGAGATATCTATGTTAAAAATCGGTATCATCGGTGCGGGGCGCATCGGTAAAGTCCATTTGGAATCCATTTCCTACCATGTAAAAAATGCGACGGTTGTGGCAATGGCAGACCCCTTTATGAATGACGAAACAGAGGCTTTCATCAAAGGCTTCGGCGTTGAAAAAATCTATAAAGATTACAAAGAAATCATCAATGATGCAGAAATTGATGCAGTTATGGTTTGTTCTTCCACCGACACCCACGCACCGATTTCCATTGAGGCCATTAACGCAGGCAAACATGTTTTCTGCGAAAAACCGCTTGCCAATACCGTGGATAAAATTCTCGAAATCGCCGACGCATTGAAAGCACACCCCGAAGTAAAATTCCAGGTTGGCTTTAACCGCCGCTTTGACCACAACTTTGCCGCAATCCGTAAGGCGTATGATGCGGGCAAAATCGGTGATGCGCAAATCCTCAAAATCACTTCCCGTGACCCGCAGGCACCGCCTGTCGGCTACTGCGCGGCAAGCATCTTCCTCGATATGACCATTCACGATTTCGATATGGCTTGCTTCCTTACAAACAGCGATGTGGAGGAACTCTATGTATATGCCGATGCGCTCATCAACCCCGGCATCCGTGAATACGGCGATTTCGATACCGCCATTATCTCTATGAAAATGGCAAACGGCGCACTTGCTGTGATCGACAACTCCCGTCAGACGATGTACGGCTATGACCAGAGAGCAGAACTTTTCGGCTCAAAAGGTATGGTTGCAACCTCGAACGATACACTTTCTTCCGCGGTGATTTCCACCGCAGACGGCGTAACAGGGGAGAAGCCCCTCTATTTCTTCCTTGAAAGATATATGGAAAGCTTCTCGCAGGAAGTCAGAGAATTTTGCGATGCCGTTGAAAACGATACGGAAACGCCCGTCGGTATCCACGCAGGCTTGCAGTCGGTGAAAATTGCCCTTGCCGCCGAGAAATCCGCAAACGAGGGCAGACCCGTTAAACTGTCTGAAATTCAGTAATCGCGGCACACTATGGCAACGAATTTAGATTTCGCGCAGTATGTCTGCGAACAAATTGCGCCCTGTGGCTGTGTACGGTATCGCAAAATGTTCGGCGAGTATATGATTTATGTTAACGATAAGCCGCTTTTGATGGTATGCGACAATACCGTGTTCGTCAAGCAGTTGGAAATTCTTTCCGACTTGCTCGGCGAAAACGATGTAGGCGCACCCTATGACGGCGCAAAACCGCATTACATTATAGACGCCGATGACCGCGAACAACTGCAAGCGGTGGTCAATCTGTTAGAGCCGTTAACCGCTTTACCGAAAAAACGCCAAAAGAACTCTTAAAAAGTAACCCCGCCGTTCTCGAAATGGGAACAGCGGGGTGTTTCGTATGCGGTTCTTTTGTCAAGCCTGCTCGGCAACGGCTTGTTCTGCTTCTGCCTGTATTTCGCGGCGTTCTTTGAGTTCCCGTTCCACCTGTGCGCGTTTTTCGGGTGTGTAACGGATAAACAGCAACGGAATAATGCTTAACAAACTGGCAAGTGCCGGCGTGAGCATCACAAGCGGCCAAATCCACCGTTCAAACGCCGCAGACTGCGTGCCGACAAATACGGTTGCGCTGTCATCCACAGCTTTGTAATCCAACAGATGTAACGCGAGCGTGGCAAGCCCACCGGTAATGCCGCTGGAAATCTTCGTGAAAAAGGTTTGCATTGAAAAGGTGACGCCCTCGGTGCGCTTGCCGGTTTTCCATTCCATATAATCAATACTGTCGCAGAAAATCGAGGTTTGCGCAATGGAAGAAGCGCCTAAGGGGATACAGCCGATGCCGATAAGCGCCATACCAATCCAAAGTCCCATACCGTCATACCCGATGAAATAGGCAATGATGCGCACCGCAATGTTACAGCTCTGCATAAAGATAAGCGCGTTGACATAGGATTTAAAAATCTTTTTCATTTTGTCGGCAAATATCATACCGATAAATCCGGGTACACCGGTAATGGCGGCATAAATGGTGGTTAAGCCCAACGCGCCGATAAAACTGCCCGCGCCCAAGAAATCGGCAGGCACTTTGTATTTAAAGAAGTAGGTAACCAATTGACTGCCGAACCCTACCGCACCGAGCAAATTGGAAAGCGTTACAAGCAACAGCATTTTGTTTTTAAACAACAGCGAAAAACTTTCGAGAATGGAGGTCTGCTGTTGTTGTGGATTGACGCGAATGCGCTCCTGCACGGCATAGGTGCGGTAACTGAGCATAGCGCCGCCCAAGCCGAAAATGACAGCGAAAACAAGCGTCATCAGCGCCATACTGCTGCCGGTGATGTTCGCAATCATTTCGAGCACCATCGGAATGCCCATACTGAACACGCCGTATACGCACGAGCCGACAGTACGCGCCCACTGCACGAATTTATCGCGTTCCGCCGAGTCCGGCGAGACCGCGGCGGTAATGCCCCAAATGGAGACATCCTGTACCGTGTATACTAAATCCCACGCGATATACATAATAATGAAGTAGGAAACGCGCAGCCACAACAGACTTTCGTCTGTGGAAAACACAATAAACAACAGCACCGTGCAAATGCCGACGGGCAAGGGCGTGTACCGCAAAAACGGACGCAGTTTTTCGCCGTTTTTAAAGGTGTGACGGTCAATCACCGAGCCGATAATCGGGTCGTTAATCCCGTCCCAAACCTTCATCACAATGAGCAGCACCGAGACCGTAATCGCCGGAAACATCGCAATGTCCGTCATAAAATAAGTGAAAAACGAACCGCCGATAAACGAATACACCAAGTTTTGCCCGGCAAGTCCCGTGTAAAAGCTCCTGCTTTCTTTTTTGCTGATATATTGCATTTTGTTCACCGCATTTCATACCGTATTTTACTTTCTTATTTTACACCCAAACTTTGCCTGTTTCAATCCTGACAAACAGGTAAAACTGCATAAAAATAATGTTTCCGTTTTGAACACTATGCGGTCTGTTTTTGCATCGTTTTTCGGCAGGAGCGCTCCGTAAAAAGTCCATTGCCGAACAAATTTTGCTTTTGTGTGGATTTGGACAGCCGTTTTGCACCGGTTTTGGGAAATTTATGCAAAAAACTGCATAAAATACGGAAAAGCACTTGATTTCATTGAAAAAATGCAATATGATAAAGAATATTATTTATTTTTCAATATGAAAAATATCGGGAGGCAGAAGTATGAAAGAAGAAAACCGAAAATATGCCGAAGTCGCCTATGACATTGTCAAAGACGCCGCCGAGAAAATCGGTTCGCGTTTGCCGGGGTCTGAAGGCGAACGGAAATATGCGCGCTATATGGGCGACAAGCTCCGTGAAATCGGCATTGAGCCGAAAACCGAAGAATTCGCGGTTTCGCCGCGTTCCTCTATCGGCGGCATTCCGTATGCAGGCTGGTTTGGACTGATTATGAGCGGTCTTGTGTACTTTGCACTCGGCAACAGCGCGCTTTGGTTCGGTATGGCGCTTGCGGGTGTTTGCGTGGTGCTGTGGCTCGTGTTCAGCGTATTTTTGTATAAAAAATGGTTTGATATGTTCTTTCCGCAGAAAATTTCACAGAATACATATGGCGAGCTTTTGCCCGAGGACGGCAAGTATGATTATACCATTATTCTTTCGGGGCATACCGACACCAGTTGGACTTGGCGCCATTCCGAACACGCTTACAAATATCGCGACAAGCCGATTTTAGGCATTCTTGCGACCTACGGCAAGGTAGGCTTCGGCGCGATTTGCGTATTTTTCTTAATCGGTGTTTCGATTGCTTTGTCTGTTATTTTTGCAGGGTATTATGCAGGTGCCGAGTGGGCGTATCTCACTTTGAACTCTGCTTCCTTGCAAAGTTTTCTGTTTGCAATGCACTTTTTACCGCTCGTTACCGCTATCGGCAGTTGCTTTGTCATTATGTGGGGCGACCCGCACGAGGAAAACGCTTCCCGCGGGGCAATGGATAATGCTACCGGCTGTGCATTGAGTTATGCAGTTACAAAGTATTTCAAAGAAAATCCCGATAAAATGCCGAAGAATTGCCGTATTATTGATTTCAACTGCGGCTCGGAAGAGGCAGGTTTGCGCGGCTCTATGGCGTTTGCCGAAGAACACAAGAATGACGATATGCTCAAAAATGCGTGGAATATCAACATTGACTCCGTCGCGGATAAAGAGTATTTCGAGGTTGTTATCAAAGACGATTGGCAATTCACCCGCTTTGATACCGATATGGAAAAAATGTTTAAAGACACTTTCCAAGAACTCGGCATTGAAAGCAAAACAAACGGCTGTATCCATAACCCTGTCGGCGGCTGTGACAGCACCCCGATGACCAAAGCCGGTGTGAAATCCGTCACCTTTGCGGCGCAAAACCCGGTGCTGACCTATTATTATCACACTTGGCGCGACACCGCCGACCGCTTTGAACTCGAAACCGTCGGCGACGGCTTCGATGTATTGCTCGGCGTGATCGACAAAATCGCTGCATTCCAAGAGGCAAACGGCTACAACGGTCCGCAGAAAAAATAAAAAGAAAAAATCAACAGGGCAGTCATTTGACTGCCCTGTTTCGTTTTATCGGGGTATGTAGGTTGTTCAGTCCTCTTTGAACACGCCGTCAAACAACGGCAGTTTCGAGGCTTTCATTACGGCGCTGAACAGTCTGCCGCCCTGTACGGGCAACAATCTGCCGAAGTAATTCATAAACGCCGCGTCCATACCGAACACCATCAGCTCGTGCTGTTTGCCAATGCCGTTCATAATCCATTTGACCATTCTGTCGCAAGAGGTGCTGACCATATTGAGCATCTTCTGTGCTTTTTCGTCGGACGAGCCTTGGTTGCGGAAAATATCGGTCTTGGTAAAGCCGGGGCAGACAATGCCGACATAGCATTTGCCGCGCAGTTCTTCACGCATAGACTCGGTTAAGGATTTGAGCGCCGCCTTGCTTGCGGAATACACCGAAGTGCCCGCCAAAGACATCAGCGCCGCCGAGGAGTCAATGTTGATAATCGCGGGGGAGGAGGACTTTAAAAGAAGCGGCAACAGCGCGTGCATCGAATACACCGCCGAATAGAAGTTGATATTCATTGCCTTTTCGATGTCCTCAATCGAATAGTGCTGGAATTTGTCAAACTTCGGCAAAATACCTGCGTTGTTGATGAGAATGTCGGGCTTAATGTTGTTTTCGTTAAGATAGTTCAAATAATTATCCCAATTTGCACGATCGGAAACATCAAACAGTTGATACGAGAACTTGTCGGCATATTCACCGAGTTCCGCCACCAATGCTTCCATTTTCTGCTGGCTTCTTGCCACGCCCAAAACGGTGCAACCGTGCTCTTTGATGAGCTTTTCGGTAATGCCCTTACCCATACCGCTTGAAGCACCCGTTACGATGACGGTTTTGTTATTCAGCCAATTTTTATCCATATCTGCTTCTCCTAACTGACAAAATTTGTTATTTTCTATTTTAGCCTAAGGCCATCGGATTTTCAAGCCTTTTTTAAAATTTAGGCCGCTTTGCTTGCAAGAATTGTGAATTCCTGTTAAACTGAAACAAGAAGGACGGAAATTATGGATTATATATTGATTTACGGTAAGCGCAAAACACTGTCGCTGACGGTACAGCTGGATGGTACGGTGCTCGTCAAAGCGCCAACGGGCTACCCGCAAGCAGAAATCGAGCAATTTGTGCAAGCACACGAAAAGTGGATTATGCAAGCCCGGCAACGGCAAAAACAGCGTGCTGAAATCGAAAAAACGCTGACCGAAAAACGCATACGGGAGCTTCGTGCCCTTGCCGCAATGGAACTGCCGCGGCGGGTGGAATACTTTGCGAAGCAAATGGGCGTACAGCCGACAGGGGTGAAAATCACTTCGGCAAAAACGCGTTTCGGCTCGTGCAGTGCCAAAAACAGTCTGTGCTTTTCGTGGCGGCTGATGTTGTACCCGCCCGAGGCGATAGATTATGTAGTGGTGCATGAACTCGCGCATATCAAAGAAAAAAACCATTCCCACGCGTTTTACAAGGTTGTTTCGTCTGTTTTGCCTGACTATAAAGCACGCGAAAAACTGTTGAAAGGGAAGTGAGAGAATATGGATATAAAAGAAAGAATGGCAAATGGGTATTTGTATCTGTCCGATGACAACGACTTGCTCTCGGAACAGGCGCAATATTTGGAGCTGTTGTATGACTATAACCACACCCGCCCGAAAGAGACAGAAAAACGGGTGGAAATCTTAAAAAATCTACTTGCCGAGGTCGGCGAGGACTGCTACATTGAGCCGCCCCTGCACGCAAATTGGGGTTGCCACACGCATCTCGGCAATGCGGTGTATGCCAATTTTAATCTAACGCTTGTGGACGATGCGGATATTTATATCGGCGACAATGTAATGCTTGCGCCCAATGTGGTGATTGCCACGGCGGGGCATCCGATTGCGCCGAATTTGCGCAAAAAAGCGGCGCAGTTTAATATCCCCGTCCATATCGAAAGCAATGTTTGGATTGGCGCGGGCGCGGTGATTTTGCCGGGCGTGACCATCGGTAAAAATTCCGTCATCGGCGCAGGCAGTGTGGTGACCAAGGATATTCCGAAAAACAGCGTGGCATACGGCAATCCCTGCCGCGTGGTGCGGGAAATCAACGCACACGACCGCGAATATTATTATAAAAACAGAAAAATAGATATGGAATAGGAGATCTTGTTTATGAAAAAAACAGCATTTCGACAAAGCCGTACAAAGCATAGTACATTGCTGACCTTTACATTTCTTTCCGCAATCACTGCGGCGGTACAATACGCGCTTCGTGCAAGTTGTATATATATTGACAACGCGCTGTTCAAAGGGTTTTCCGCCGTATTGCTGGCGTTGTCCGTTCTGACGGCGCTTGGGTTACTCGTTTTGACCGTGTTATCCCTGCACAACATCCAAATAAACGACAAACGCGTTGCCGATACCCGCGCATTTTCAAAATGTGCAACGCTGTTTGAAACCGTAGCCGTTGTGTTCTTTGTGTATGCTACGGTGAATCTGCTTTCCACGGGCACGGATTTTATGCCGATGATTGCAAATGTGTTTGGGCAATCGTTGCCCCTATTCATAGGTTTAAGTACCGTAACCTTTTTACTGTGTATTTATCCCGCAATGAAAAAAGGTGCTTTAAAGAAGTGTATTGCCGTTGTTTTGGCGCTCGGTGTGCTTGGCAGTACCTTGTGGACGCTGTTGCCATATTGCAATTATCAAATAACCTCTGCCCCGATGGTTGTGGACAGCGGTGAAAACTATGCCGTGGTGTTTGCCACCAACGATACAGGTACGGGCTTTTTGGAGTACAGTTATCACGGCGAAACCTATAAATTGTATGACGAAAGCGCCGGCAGAATAAAAGGCGACAGCAAAATCCATACCGTAAAAGTGCCGAAAACGCATTTGGAGGGCAATACCTACCGCGTCGGCTCTACACGGGTGTTGGAAGAACGCAGTTACGGCGGGCGCTCGGGCAAGACCGTATATTCCGCCGAATATACCTTAACTGTCCCCACAGGAGCAACACAAACCTATTTAAGTGTTTCCGACTGGCACACAAGACTGCAAAAGGCATATGATGCGATTGCATATGTCGGCGACTATGACGGTGTGATTTTGCTCGGTGACGCTGTACCGGGGCTGATGTTTGAGGACGACATCGTTGAAAATATCGTCGAATTCGGCGGCACGGTATCGGGCGGCACAAAGCCTGTGATTTATGTGCGCGGCAATCACGAAACGCGCGGCGGCTATGCGGCAAAATTGGCGGATTACCTCGGCTTGGACGGCTTTTATTATGAAACCGCTTACGGCGATTATAACTTCCTTGTCCTCGACAGCGGCGAGGATAAACAAGATGACCACCCCGAATACGGTGGTATGGTCAACTACGGCGCCTACCGCGCGGCGATGGTCGATTGGCTTTGCACCGTGCCGAAATCCGAAAATAAAACGCTGACGCTTGTGCACGACAGCGACATTGCCATTGAAGAGGATTTACGCACGCGCGCGCAAACCGAACTCTTGCGGCTTGGGGCAACGCAGATTTTAAGCGGACACTATCATATTTGCGAATACAAAGAGGAAAACGGTTTACGAATTTATATTGACGGCGGACATCGCGACGGTGTGTTCATTGCAAGCAAATTGACGCTTGCGGCGGACGGCTACCGCTTGGAGGCGTGGAATAACAGCGGCGAACAGGTGTTCTCGAAAGATTTGGAATGGTAACAGGAAAAACTGTGTTCGTCCGTCGAAATTCGATATGCTCCCGCAGAATAACACGAAAGTTGTTTCCTACGCGGGTTTTCGCGCCTATCCTCTCTGTTGTTCGATAAACTCCGCCGGTCCTTACAAAATATCCCGAAAATTTAAAAAATTCTCCGAAAAGCATTTGACAAATCCTGTGTGCGGTGTTATAATACCAATCACTAACACGCTTTAAAGTTTTAAAGCGACAAACAACAGCAAACACAGGAGAGATAGGCATGGCAAGAAAAGGCAATTTAATGGGTGTCCGCGACGACATCAAGGTGCTTGATGCAACCATTCGTGACGGCGGGCTTTGCAACAATTTTGATTTTACGGACGAATTCGTCACCGAGCTTTATAAAACCAACATCAAAAGCGGCGTAGATTATATGGAATTCGGCTACAAGGCGAGCCGCAATTTGTTTAACGAAGCGGATTTCGGCAAATGGAAATTCTGTAAAGAGGAGGATATTCGCGCCATCGTCGGTGAGAATGTTTCCGATATGAAAATCGCGGTGATGGCAGATGTCGGGCGTTGCGATTTCAAAACGGATTTCCTGCCGAAAAGCGAAAGCGTCATTGATATGGTGCGCGTGGCGTGCTATATTCACCAAATCCCCGCAGCGATTGAAATGATTGAATATTTCCACGAACTCGGCTATGAAACCACCTGCAATATTATGGCAATTTCGCAAGCGAACTTAAATCAGGTTGAAGAAGCACTCGAAATGCTGGGCAATTCCCATGTCGATGTCATTTATTTGGTGGACAGTTACGGTTCATTATACCCCGAAAACGCTTCCGAACTTGCCAAAACCTATTTGGCGGCGGCGGAAAAATCGGGCAAAAAGGTCGGCTTCCACGCGCACAATAATCAGAATTTGGCGTTTGCCAACACGATTGAAACTTTGTCCTACGGCGTATCGTTCCTTGACGCCACCGCACAGGGCATGGGGCGCGGCGCAGGAAACTGTGCAATGGAATTGTTGCTCGGGTTCTTAAAAAATCCGAAGTACAATCTTTACAGCCTTTTGACCTTTATCGAAAAATATATGTTGCCGCTGAAAGCGTCGGGCGTGACTTGGGGCTATGATTTACAGTATATGTTCACAGGGCAGTTAAACCGTCATCCGCGCGAGGCGATGACCTTCACCGCTGAGGGACGAAGCGATTACTGCGAATTCTACAAATCGTTGCTCGATAATTTTTAAACTGGATTTTGCGCCCTCGCTTGTGCGGGGGCGTTCCTTGCTTTGCGCATATGCGCGTTTGTCGGCGTGTAGGGAACGGTCTTGACCGTTCCTCTGCCACATACCGAAAGATAT
>JBJEPR010000108.1:0-3842 GCA_051881335.1 Candidatus Fimenecus sp.
ACGGCAGCGCTTATCGGCGCGATTTTCCTCGGACCGCGTATCGGCAAATATGTGACCGGCAAAGACGGCAAAAAAGAAGCGCGTGCCATTCCCGGACATTCCATCACCATCGGCGCACTCGGCGTGTTTATCCTTTGGTTTGGTTGGTACGGCTTCAACGGCGCCGCCGCCACCGATATTGCCACACTGGGCAAAATTTTTGTGACTACAACGCTTGCACCCGCATTTGCTTCTTGCGCGACGATGGCGTTTACTTGGATTAAAAACGGCAAACCTGATGTTTCTATGACCTTGAACGGTTCTTTGGCAGGTCTCGTTGCCATTACCGCAGGCTGTGCGAATGTCGATGCACTCGGCTCGATTATCATCGGCTTGGTTGCCGGCATTTGGGTTGTCGTTGTTGTGGAAGTCCTCGATTTGAAATTACACATTGATGACCCCGTCGGCGCAGTCGGTGTGCACTTTGCCAACGGCATTTGGGGTACATTGGCGGTTGGGCTCTTTTCTACCGATACAGGCCTTTTCTACGGTGGCGGGTTCAGACAACTCGGCGTGCAGGCGCTCGGTATTGTTGCCATTTTGGCGTATACCACCGTGATGATGCTCATTACATTTACTTTAATTAAAAAATTCCACGGCTTGCGTGTTTCTCCCGAAGAGGAAATCAGCGGTTTGGACAGCGTCGAGCACGGCCTTGCTTCGGCATATGCAGGCTTCGAGTTTGCACTTGACCCGACGCTTGCCGAGTATTCCGCCGCACCTGCCGAAATGCCCGTTCCGGTGGATGTTGCCGTGCCCGTGACCGCTGTTTCCGCACCGAAAGCCGCGCCTTCGGACGGCAAAAAGATTACCAAAGTGGAAATTATCTGCAAAGAATCCCGCTTTGAAGCACTTAAAGCCGCTATGGATGCGGTTGGCATTACCGGTATGACCGTGACGAAGGTACTCGGTTGCGGCATTCAAAAGGGGAAAACCGGCTATTACCGCGGTGTCAAGATTGAAAGTATGGATTTGAATCCGAAGGTACAGGTCGATATTGTGGTTTCCGCTGTGCCTGTCCGTACTTTGGTGGAGGCGGCGAAGAAAGCGCTTTACACCGGCAATATCGGCGACGGTAAGATTTTTGTATACGATGTGGAGAATGTTATCAAGGTTCGTACCGGCGAAGAAGGCTTTGACGCCTTGCAGGGTGACGAACAGTTTTAAGGAAGTACATACATTCGGTGGCGGTAAAACCCGTTGACAATTCCGTTTGACAATTTTGTTATCCCTCGCCGTTGTCGAATTGTATGATAGATTTGCCCCTTTTCATTTTAATTTATTGCATAGGAAAAACCGTCGGGGAAATTTCCCTCGGCGGTTTTTCCGTTTTACAGGTTTTCAGGTTAGGACTTGCAAGATTTCAAGCCGAAAGCCATATATTTAGGGCAAAAGGGGTGTTGTTATGCTGTGGGAGTTACTGTCGGCAATCGGGTCAAATATGCTGTATTTGCTGTTGCATATTGAGGGGGCAGGGTCTTTTCCGAAGCCGCTTTCCGCCAAAGAGGAGCGTGCGGCGCTTGAACGCTTCGCGGCAGGGGATACCGCCGCGCGGGATTTGCTGATTGAACATAATCTGCGGTTGGTCGCACACATTATTAAAAAGTACTATTCTAATTATGCCGACCAGGATGATTTGATTTCTATCGGTACTATTGGCTTGATAAAGGGGATAAATACCTTTAACGGTGAACGCGGTACGCGTCTTGCTACCTATGCCGCGCGATGTATTGAAAATCCTATCCTATCATTGCGGCTCTTTTTTCAAAAAATGTAGCAAAAGGCGTATCTTTTTCAAACCCGCAGGCACCGTGGAGCCTGTTTTCAAGCGTGAATGACAATCTGTTCCTATTCTATCGACAAGCACAGGAAAAAATAGTGACAACTCCGCTGTATGTGCACAGTTTTTCCGCTGTAACGCCGACGAGAATTGCAGACGCCGAAAATTTCTGCCTGCAACATCCGAATGTGTCCGAACTCCGTACAACGGCAGACAAACTGCGGTATTACAGATATAAAAAATCCCTGCCACAGCGTGAAATTGCTGATTACGCAGGGATTAGCCGAAGCACCTATATACATTTTGAAGACCCAAAACACGACTATTATCCGATTGATATTTTAACACGAATTGCGCAGATTTTGGGCGTGGAGATAACCGATTTGTTGGACGAATACAATCAATTTTTATATGACGGGCAGGGGAGACAGTTGCGCGCCGTTCGTAAGCAACTTCACCTGACGCAATCTGCATTCGGAAAATTGAACAATGTCAGTGAGAATACCGTCAAGCGCTGGGAAAACGAAAGCATAAGAATAACAAAGCCTTTGTGGTTGCGGGTGTTTGCGCGCTGTGAGCAACAGAAATAGCCGCCAAAACCTTTCAGGGGACTATGTTTTTTTGGCGTGCAATTCTTCTTCCACAGAACGAAGGATTGCCACCTTTTGTGCTTTCGGGCACGGCAGTTGCGAGAGATACCGGTTGACGGCTTCAATATGGACCTCAGCGACTTTTTTATGTAATTCAGTTTTTCCTTGTTCGGTTTTTGGGTAGTGCATAATAATGTCCATTGTGAAGCCTCCTCTCGTTGCTTTTTGATTTATACTATGTAAATCGGCATGCAAATAGAACTTTCCTGCACAAGCAACAAAAAAGGTCACACCTCTGCGAGAGGTATGACCTAATATGTGTATATTTTTTATATTTATTATATTTTGTATACTATCATGGAATTTTTCCGTTGTCAATACTGTGTGGGGGATAATACCGAAAAATTTCCTCAATAGAAAAGTTTGTGGATTGTATAGGTAAAAACACCGTTGGCATAATACTTGAAAGCAATAGCATTTTGTGATATACTTTTACTATCACAAACAGATTGGTGGGAAAAAGATGTCTGTGGATAAAGCGATGGATAACGCGGCGTTTTCTGTGGAAATGGAAGGATACCATATCGATGCACAAAGCAGAGAATGGTGCCGACAACTTTTGTCCAAAGAAATTACGATGGAACAATATATTGATTTAATTCAGCAAAAAGCAGGAATTTGTGTGTGATGGGATATACTATTGATTTTTCAAAAATTTGTTCAGATGAACTGCTGATTGCAACCATTCAATCAGCAAACGGTGTCACTGACTATTTAAAAGCATTATTTGTAGAGATGATTACGAAGTAAAACATTCGTTTTGCTTGCTTTTATTACAGATGCGCAAGGCGTATTGATATTCAGTAAAAAAGGTTTGCTTACTGCTGTTCCGATTTGCGAATGGCAGTTTTTGTTTTAGCGGGAAGAAGATTTTGTTCGGCTTGCGGTGTTTTTTTAAAATTAGGGCAAAAAATGACGAGATATTTCTATATATTATTGCATAAATAAGAAGGCTTTTGTAACGCTTTTCTGTCTGCAATCATCACCTGAAATCCAAGAAACATCGAAGAAGGAGTGAATTCTATGGCAACCATACTCGATGCGGCACAGTATATTTTGGAACAAATAGAAGATAGCAGTCTGCTGTACAAAAAGTCGGAGTATCTTTGTTATTATTCGCAGGCGTGGTCTATGGCGTGGGACGAAGAACCGATATTCCCCGAAGAGTTTTACGCAGGCGAAAAGGGCGCTGTATGTGACGAGCTGTTCGACGGCGTAGGACATCAGCATTTTGTTTCTCTTGCGGATATAACAGGGGATTCAGACGCGCTGTCCGCTGACCACAACGGCACGATTGATGCGACACTCAATTCTTGTATCGCCGTTTCTTTTGGTGGCGGGTTCTGATGCCAGACGCTTTACGGATGTTGCGG
>JBJEPR010000109.1:0-3836 GCA_051881335.1 Candidatus Fimenecus sp.
TGCATCGGCACGGCGCCTTGTGCCGAAATCAATTCCGAAGCATCTTGCGAGGTTGCATAATCAAAGAACGCCTGCGCCGCCGGAGACAGCGCTTCGTTAGTTCTTGTCACCAAGACAAACGGGCGCTGAATTGAATAGGTGCCGTCCTTTACGGTGGCTTCGCTCGGGGCAATGCCGTTGACGGAAAGGGCTTTTACAGTATCCTTGACCGACGCCAAAGACGCATACCCGATTGCCGCAGTGTTGCCGCTGACGGTGGTAATTACATCGCCCGTAGATGTAAGTTCCTGCCGATATTTGCACGCGTCTTTTGTATCTGTAATAGACTCAAAACCGTCTCTTGTGCCGCTGCCGGCTTCTCTGCCGATTAACACGATTTCGGCGTCATTGCCGCCGACCTCTTTCCAGTTGGTGATTTCCCCTGTGTAAATCTTTGCAATTTGCTCAACCGTTAAGTCGGAAATGGGATTTTGCGGATGCACAATCACGGCAATACCGTCTAATGCCAATATGGTTTCGGTAAGGCCGTCCGCCTTTTCTTCGTCCTTTAAGGCACGGCTCGAAAGTCCGATGTCGCATCTGCCCTCTTTCACGGCGGTAATACCTGTGCCCGAACCCGTGGGGTTGTAGGTAAAGGTTACGCCGCTGTTTTCCGCCATAAAGGCTTCACCGAGTGCACCGATGACCTTTTGCATCGAGGTCGAGCCGTCCGTTGCAACTGTACCCGTGACTGTTCCTTGTGCAATTTCTCCTGTGTTGTCTGTGTTCCCATTTTGCCCGCACGCGGCAAACAGCAACATACCTGCAAGCGTGATAGAAATTACAATACCAAATACGCTTTTTTTCATCCTTTTACTCCTTGTTTATGAAAGTTCGAAGGAAAATCCCCCGACAGTTTCATCATAAACAGTATGTGTAAAGACAAAAAGCCTATCCGTGTAAAATCGGTGTAAAGAATATCCCTGACAACGGAATTCCTGTATTTATTGCGCTTGTTTTTTCAGGAATTGTGAAATATATTCCATCATCATATCCGTAATTTGGGGTTTGTCCTCTACGCAGTCGCGTTCTACCCAATGCACCAAAATCGCATTGAAAGCCGCTTTCATACAAAGGAAATAGTAATACGCTTCTGTTTCGTTTACCCCTGCTTTTTTGCTGTAAGGTAAAACGACATTTTTCCAAAAGTCATCGTAAGCCTTGGCAAGCGGCAGTTCCTTTCTGGAATGAAAAAAGACAGAGTAAAAATATTTGTGCTGTTCTATATGCGATAAGAACAACATCATTACAACCCGTCCCATATTGACCTGCCGTTCCATACTGTCAATTTCCGCATACAGCATTTCAAGCAGGCGCACGGACATTTTGTCCAACATATCATACAAATCCATATAATGCGCATAAAAAGTGGAACGGTTGACATTGGCCTCTTGGCAAATCATACGGACGGTGATTTTTTCAAACGGATATTTCTGCATCAAAGAAAGCAAAGTCGCATTCATACGGATTTCCGTATCATAGAACCGTTTATTATTCTTCGTGTTCATTCCGTCATTCCCCCCTTTATTATTCCAACACTTGTTGTAATATTGATGGTTGTGTTTTGTATTTTACACCTTTATAATAAAAATTGCAAGGAACAAAAGTTTTTTTAAGGAGGTAACTTGTATGGACATTTTCGGAATCATTATTGACATCGTTTCATCTATCGGTGGGACGGTCATCGAATTGATCGGAGAATTCCTCTCTGACCCGTTCGGCGCTATTTTCGGGATTGTTGACACCATTCTCGGCATTATTTTCTAAGAAAGGAAAAGGCATCACGCTTCGGCGGGTGCCTTTCTTCCCTTTATGAAACGAGCAATCATTCTGTGTTTATCTATGCTTATGTTGTTTCTTGCAGTCTCGTGCGGTAAAGATGCGTCCGATATAAGCAACACAACGCTTGACGCCGCACAAGCGCCGACGACAGCGCAAAGTGCACCGACACAGACACCGTCACCCTCGCAAAACGATTTTTCCGTCACAGAAGAGCCCGAAAGGCTTGACAATACTGACGCCCTAATCGATACAAAACAGGAAACGACAACCGAAGAACTGACCTTGCCGACCTCCAACGGAACGATGCAATTCACGGATTCGGCAAACAACAAGTTTATTCAAGCTGTTCATAAGCAGTATCAAGTGGACACCGACTTATTGGTTGCCATCTACAAAGAGCCTGCGGACGACAGCAACTGCGTTTGGCAATTTAACGGTGCAAAAACAGCCGACGGCAAAATCATACGCAGTGCCGATACACTGCAATATGTCTATATCATTTCGGCAGACACCAAAACCATTTGCCGAACAGACGGCAAAGATGACAATATCGGTATGACGGCCAAAGAGGGATATTTCACATTTAAAACCACAAAAAATATCATTATGCCGCGCTTTACTGACCAACTGAACGGCAATTAAAAAGATACTTTCAGGTGTCCGCCTTGAAAGTATCTTTTTCTTTTCCAGATGCTGTTTCTGTGCAAAAAGGGCACGCCGTTCCGTTGTGCAAAGCAAAAGTATAAGCACGCGCCTATGAACAAGTCCAGTAAAAGTGGACAATAGTAAAAAAGCACCCCTTATGGTAGAATAAAATAACTACCATAGGGGGATATTTTTATGCCAAGAAGTTACCAACACATAAGTGATTATGAAAAAGAAATATTAGAATTAAAGGCGCAAGGAAAGACATTGCGAGAAATCGGGGAAAAATTTGGATTTACATATAAACAAGTACACAATTTCATTACCCGATACAACAAAAAGCAGAGAATGGTAGAAGCAGGGCAATCTATTCATAAGAAAGGCAGACCGTGCAAAAATCAAAACGGCAGTTTGCCACCGTCAATACAGCAGTTGGATAAGCTTGCCCAAATGAGATACGTAATGGCAAGCAAGGATAGATATATCAAGAAATTAGAAATGGAAAATGAGTTAATGCGGGATTTTCTCTCGCTCATAGAAAGGAAGTGAAGCCGGCAATTAAATATCAAGTAATCTTTAAGCACAAGGATAAATACAGCATTAGTGAGATGTGCAGATTCTTTAATGTATCTCGCAGTGGATATTATGCATATTTAAAGAGAAAAGATATACCGGATGTAGATTTACCACTTGCAGATAAGATAAGGGAATGTCAGGAAGAGAGCCACAGAACCTACGGATATCGCAGAGTACATATATGGCTTGAAAGACAAGGAATATACAGAAATCCAAAAACCGTACTTCGTGTAATGCAAAAGTACAATCTGCTGTCAGTAGTACGCAGAAAGAGATTTCACTATTGCAGCCAATATTTGCACAGATACCCCAATTCGCTTAATCGTGATTTCTCTGCTGACAGACCTAATCAAAAGTGGGTTACCGATATATCATATATCAAAACAGGACAAGGATTTCTTTATCTATCCATCATTAGGGATTTGTATGATAACAGCATTATTGCATACAAAACAGCTAAAGAACAATCAATAAAGCTGGTATTAGATACAATCAGAGAGGCAAAGAGAAAAGAAAAAGTCACTGCAGAGTTGCAGCTCCACAGTGACCAAGGCTTTCAATACACATCCCATGAGTATTACAAGCTAACTAAAGAATACGGCATTTCGCCGTCAATGTCAAGACGTGGAAATCCTTATGACAACGCTTTAGCTGAAAATTTCTTTTCAATTCTTAAAACTGAGTGCATCCACAGAGTCAAGCTCGCCACCTATGAGGAGGCTAGCCTCCTCATAGGTGAATACATCAATTTCTACAACAATTACCGTATTCAAACAAAAACAAAACTGACTCCG
>JBJEPR010000110.1:0-3809 GCA_051881335.1 Candidatus Fimenecus sp.
CATAAATACTGGTTTTTTTCGACTTTTACTTGTCGAGGGGCTTCATTGTCGGGAAGAACAAAACATCACGGATAGCGGGAGAGTCGGTCAAGAGCATCACCATACGGTCGATACCGAAGCCGATACCGCCTGTGGGGGGCATACCGAGTTCCAACGCATAGAGGAAGTCCTCATCGGTGGTATTGGCTTCCTCATCGCCCTGTGCCAAGCGTGTTTCCTGCGCCTTAAAGCGTTCACGCTGGTCTACGGGGTCATTGAGCTCCGAATAGGCATTTGCCATTTCCCAACCATTCATAAAGAACTCGAAACGCTCGACATAATCCGGGTTTTCGGGTTTCTTTTTTGTTAAGGGAGAAATTTCAATCGGGTGGTCCATTACGAATGTGGGCTGTACCAAATGCTCTTCGACGAATTCTTCAAAGAACAAATTGAGAATATCCCCCTTTTGGTGGCGATCCTCATATTCAATATGATGCGCTTTTGCGGCAGCACGCGCTTCTTCCAGTGTATGAATTTCATTGAAATCCACACCCGCATACTTTTTCACCGCATCAAGCATCGTGATGCGCTCAAACGGTTTGCCCAAATCCATTTCGATGCCGTTATAGGTGATTTTGGTGGTCCCCAAAACCTCCTGTGCGACATAACGATATAAGTTTTCAGTCAAATCCATCATACCGTGATAATCGGTATACGCCTGATACAACTCCATCAATGTAAACTCAGGATTGTGGCGGGTGTCAACACCCTCATTACGGAATACTCTGCCGATTTCGTAGACGCGCTCCATACCGCCGACAATCAGGCGCTTTAAATACAGTTCCAAAGAAATACGCAGCTTAACATCTAAATTCAACGCATTGAAATGGGTTTCAAACGGTCTTGCCGATGCACCGCCCGCATTGGAAACGAGCATAGGGGTTTCGACCTCCATAAAGCCTAGCCCGTCCAAATATTTCCGAATGGCGCTGATGATTTTAGAACGCTTAATGAAGGTGTCTTTGACCTCTTGATTCATAATCAAATCCACATAGCGCTGCCGGTAACGCATATCGGTATTGGTGATACCGTGGAATTTTTCAGGCAACACCTGCAGGCTTTTGGACAGCAAGGTAATTTCCGAAGCGTGAATGGAAATTTCACCCGTTTTGGTTTGGAATACCTCGCCCTCAATGCCGATAATATCACCGATATCATACTTTTTGAACGCTTTGTACGGTTCTTCACCGATGCTGTCGCGTGCAACATAGGACTGAATATTCCCCTGCAAATCCTGAATATTGCAGAAAGACGCTTTACCCATCACACGCTTGGACATCATACGCCCCGCCACACGGACGGTTTTGCCCGCAAGAGCGTCAAAATTGTCTTTCACCTCGGCGCTGTGGTGCGTAACATCGTATTTCGTTAAAACAAACGGGTCTGCACCCGCTTCCTGCATTGCCAGCAATTTTTCCAAGCGAATGCGGTGCTGTTCGCTTAAATCCTGCTGCGGTGCATTGTTTTGCATCGTATCCTGTGCCATAAATTCACATCCTGTATCGAAAGAATACGGGCGGGAAAACCCGCCCGACGGTTTTATACATTTTATTTGTCGATGGCGACGATTTTAAAATTCAAAGTGCCAATCGGGGCTTCAACAACGACTTTATCGCCGACCTTATGCCCAAGAAGCGCTTTGCCCACAGGGGATTCATCCGAGATTTTGCCCTCATCGGGATTGGCTTGCGCAAAGCCAACGATTTTATAAGAAAATTTCTGCTTTTTGTTATTGGTAATGGTTACTTTTGAGCCGATATGCACAACCTCGGTGCCGAGCGTATCCTCGTCAAACACTTTGGCGTTTTTAATCATATTTTCAATTTCGTTAATGCGCGCCTCCAGTTTTGCCTGGTCGCTCATTGCCTCGTCATACTCGGCGTTTTCGGAAAGGTCGCCGAAGCTTCTGGCTACCTTAATTTTTTCAGCCGCTTCTTTTCTGCCGACGGTTTTTAAAGTTTCCAACTCCTGTTCGAGTTCTTTTAAGCCCTCGGCGGTCAACAAGGTTTCCTGTAACATTTCTGTATGTGCTCCTTTCGTTTTTTTACATTTACACGAATAAATATTATAAAAGAAATGTGCCGTTCTGTCAATACATTCCTGCGGTTTTTGTTGACGGCACGGATACGAATTTTTCATACTGCAAATCCCGTAAATCCAGTACATTACAGCACTCATACAGCGCAGACGCAAAAAGAAGCGGGTCTGTGCCCAACGGGCGGCGCGCTTCATATTCCGGCGGCAAAGCCACCCCCTCGCCTGCAAGCACGGTTTTGCCGCCGCGAAAGACCGTCAGTGTACCGATTTTACCATCTGCTGTTTTTTCAAAAGGCGAAAGCAAAATATCACAGTCTTTTAATGCATCGAGTGTATCACACAAAATTACGGATAGCCCGTTCGATGATAAAATTTCGGATTGTACGGTTTCATAGTTTGCTTTGTTTTCACAAAAAATACGCATGGATTTTACAAACGGCACAAAATCACATACAGCGTTTTGCAAAAACCCGTTCCGGTCCGCAATACCGAGGGTACAATTTGGGAACTGTGCACGATTTGCCTGTAAAAAGGAGAGGGCGGTATTGAAAAACAGCGTTAGTGGAAAAACGCGCGGTAAATACAGCCGAAGCGGTTCGGGTAAATCTCCGGATAATGCACCGCAAGGCAAAATTCTTTGCGCCGCCGCGCCGATTGTGTATGACAAAAAAGACAAGTCAGCGTAACCGGTTTTGTCTGCCTGTGCCGTCACTTTATAGAAGAGCGCGCCGCCGCGCACCGCTACTTTTTCTATAGTCGGCTGTGTTTTTTTGGAAAACCATCGGCGAAAAAACGGCAGAGATACATATGGCTTTATTTCTAACACACAAAACAAAAAAATCACCTCACATACCACTGTATGCAAGGTGATTTTGAATTCTTACACTTATTCCCCGCTTGCTTCGCCCGTCAGCATAGAATATGCCTTTTGATATTGATCATCCTCCGAAAGAGAAAGCAAAGGAAGTTTGACGCGCTTTTCACTGCTCAAAGAAACTTCGACATCCGGTGTTAAGCCGACCTTATTGTATGATTCGCTGAGATACGGCTGTATGACAGCGGTTGTCAATAAAATTGCACCGCCGTCGCTTAAAGCAAACGCTTCCTGCATAGTGCCGTTGCCGGCTGTTTTTTCACCGACCAGTTGCGCCTTGCCGTAGTCGCGCAAATCACAAGCGAACAACTCCGCAGGGCCCGCCGTTTCGGAATTGACAAGTACAATCATCGGCATAGAAACGCTCTCTGCATCTGCGGTAAAGGTTTGGCGGACAGAGCCGTCCTTTGCCGTCGCCGTTGCCAAAGCACCCGTTCCCTCGCTTGCCACAGGCACCAACACATCCAAAGCGCTTGCCGCGTGCGTAATCAAACCATTATCGGTACCGCGCAAATCGAAAATCAAGCTCGTTGCACCTTGCTTTACAAGGGAATTGACCGCTGATTTTAACTGTGTCGCCGTGGTGGCATAAAAATCCGTTATTTTCACATACCCGACGCCGCCGTTTAAGCTATAATACACACTTTGCGCCGAATAGCCTTTGACAACACTGACGGTTTTGCTCTCCTCACCGCGTGTAAAGGTAACAGTCACCGTGGAAAGACGGTCACCCGTTAATTTTTTCATCAGTTCCGTATAATTATATACCGTAACCGCTTCTTCATCGATATGCGTGATTTTATCGCCCTTTTGCAGACCGCTGATTGCAGCCGGAGAGTTTTCGGAAACCTCGGCGACA
>JBJEPR010000111.1:0-17234 GCA_051881335.1 Candidatus Fimenecus sp.
TAAAACTGTATACTATGTCCTTGCTCTCCTGTTTACTATGTTATTACACTATACAAAAGGAAATGAAGCAAAAGCAAGGTATTCGTTACCTATACAAAGACTTTTTGCCGATTTTTGCGGTGTTTGAGGGATTTTATATTCTCTTTGCATATCTCAGTTTGCCGATTATATCAACAATCGACGCACCGGGATTTTTACGGTGTTTTGCATCGGTATTCCCCTTTCCCGCTTGCATTTGTGCACTGTATACTATGGCAAATTTCCGAAAGCACAACAGTACCTTGCGGCAATTTGGGCTGACCGCCCTTAAAACCGTACGGGCATTTTATGCGCTGAACGCGAGTGCTTTGCCGCTGACAGCGTTACATATCGGTGTTGCCGCTTTACTTTGCCGTATTCCGAAAACACCCGTAGACTTTTGGCAAATGCTCGCCATTCCCGGCGAGAGCGCCGCGTATTTGGGGCGCGACTTTATTATGTTCACCGTGCTAAAAGTGCTTTTGAACACAGTTTGCCTTTGTGCATTGGGGCTGTTCCTCGGCGTGGCATTTTGCAGGCTTCATAAAATCAAACGGCTCACACTGACTGTATGCAATTTGGTTGCGCTGTTCTTCGTCGGCTTTTTAAGTCTGCAAACCACTTTACCGACAGGTCTGCCGACAGATTTACTATATGCACTGTTTCTTGCCGATTTCAGCCTGTTCCCGCTGATGTCGCTTGTTCTCACGCGGGGGGCGCTGATTTTCCTATTGCTTTGCGGTGTAAAGTATATGACTGCGGATTTGCCTATCTACGCACAGGGAAAAAGCCGCCGCAAAAAGCAGAAAGCATTACACGCCAAAAAGAAGAAAGGCCGCGGCTTGCTTTCTATCGCGATTGCGCTTACCGCGCTTTTCTTCGGTTTCCATTTCACGGTACTGTCCGCCGCCTCGGTAACCCTGTTGGAGGGCGGTTACAATTACATTACCTACCGATACCGTCCTTGCAAAAGCGCGGAAACCTTACTGAAGGTGCAACTGCACTGCGTACCGCCGAAATATCGGCTGACAATTTATGACCATTTATTGCGTACATATGCATACCCCGGCGTGGAATACGAGTTTTCCGACACAAGCGAAAACGAAGCGCTCTACGAAGCGTGCTTTGCGCTCGCCGAGGAAGTCCCCGAAAGCGTAAGTATTCAAAAATCACCGTATGCCAATCGATTGTATTTCCCCCCGAATGTTTTGACAGACAAAAACGGAACAGAGCATATTACACAGTACGATTACAGCCTGTATAGCCTCTACTGTATCACGCTGTATCAAAACGGCAAGGTGCAGGAAGCCAAAGACGCATATTTAGAAAACTATGAAAAAAACACCTCTTTTGTTTCCTATCGCGGCTTTTTACAGTATCTATTGAAAACAGATACTGTCCCGCCAACCGATAAACTGTGGGCAAAAGAGCAGGCGTATCGCCTTGCCGACGATATAGAAGCGCACCAAGAGGTATATGTGGAAGAAATCGATGCATTTGAACGCGATAATCCGTACAATACGGGATATTTAATCGGTGCGGATTTCATTCCCGCGGCATACGCCCATATGTTGCGTGAGCTTGCCGACAGCGTGTAACCTTTGAGGGGTAAACCATAGAAAAAGCACACGGCGCATCCGTTTTTTCGGATACGCCGTGTGTATTGTTGTGCAGATTTTCATATTATGCCTGCGGCTCTTCCATATCGCAAAGCGACTCGAAAAGCCACGCACGCAACGCGCGGTTTTTGACGCGGGCGGCGGCAGATTGCGCGCTTTGCAAGGTCGTTTGTTTTTTGAGCCGATTGTAAGTCATACTCTTTTTGTTGTTAACGCCGTTATAATGCGTAAAAATGTTGCGAATACGCTCGGCGTACGGCGGGTTTTGCTTTGCCGCCACCCCCGACAAAGTGACCGCAACCGCCGTTTCCACCGAAACGGGCGGCAAAGTGATAATTGTGCCGTGTTCGGGTGTGCTTTGTGTGGTCACTTCTATTATTTCGCCGTTTGCCGTTGCCGTGACAGAAGCGGCAGACAGCACATCGGCAAAATGCAAGGTGAAATTGCGCGTTTGCGGCAAATACGGTGCTGCCTTTGTGCCTGACAAAGTGAAAGTCAGCGTATCGCCGTTTTCACGAAGCTGCATTTCTGTAAAACTGCACGCGCCGTTTTTAAAATCGTTGGTTTCGCCGTCGTCCTCATACAGCGTGAACGCTCCGTTGCCGCGGTACAGCCGCACGGTCAGATTTTCGGGGTTGCCCGCGGAATTGCCCTTATCGCCCGACAGCGGCACAATCGCGCCGCTTTTTGCAAATACGGGTATGGAATTCAAATCACTGTGCACCTTGACGGTTTTGCCACCTTTGTAAATCTCGCCCGTAAAGAAGTTCGTCCAGCGCCCTTTCGGCAGATATACCGCCGTTTCAGCGCGTTTGGTGCGTTTATCGCAAGGCGAGGTCACGGGGCACACAAGCAATTCACTGCCGAACAGATAGCCGTTTTTGCACGCGTAAGCCTCTTTTTCTTCGGGATTGGTATAATACAGCGGCTCGCACAGCGCACGCCCCTCGGCGTGATTGCGGTAGTTCATACTGTAAATATAGGGAATAAGTTTGTGCCGCAGACGAAGCGCCTCGGTCGAAAGCGTTTCGGCAGTCCACGAAAAATTCCACGGCTCTTTGCCGAACAAATCGTTTTGCGTGGAGTGCAACCGCAGTATCGGCGCGAATACACCAAACTGCACCCAACGGGTATACAACTCGTCGTTGTGCTCGCCGAAATGGTGGCCGCCGATGTCGTGGCTCCACCAAGTGTAGCCGCAGTTTGCCGCCGTGGCGGTGAAATACGGTTGAAAGTTTAAGACCTTCCAATTCATCGCCGTATCGCCCGAAAAGCCGAGCGGATAGCGGTGCGAGCCGATGCCCGCATAGCGCGACAAAATCAGGGGACGGTGCGTATCTCTGCCGTTGTCTAAATAATGGTAGTGGTTCAAGCTCCACAGCGGGTCAAGCCCTTTCAGTTTACTCTTAGTGCCCTGTTGCCAGTCAATCCACCAAAAGTCCACACCGTCCGCCTCGTGCTTATGGTGGCCGATGTCCATATAACTGTTGATAAATTTTGTATCGGCAATATCAAACGGTACAGTCTCTTTTTTGTCTTTATCCGCGCCCATTGCATCTGCCATTTCGCTGTAACAATCCTCAAACCAACGGAAACCGTCTGCGGGGTGCAAATTCAAGGTGGTTTTTAAGCCCTGATTATGTAAAAACTGCAAAAAGCCCTGCGGGTCGGGGAACAAATCCGTGTTCCAGCTATATCCCGTCCAGCCGCTGACGCCGCCCCAGTGGTTTTTGCCGAATTTGCCGTCAAAGCGCTCCTCTAACTTCACCCAATGCCAGTCCATATCCACGGTGGCAACGGTCAAGGGAATATCCTTGCGCGCAAATTCAAGCATCAAATTTTCGTATTCCGCCTGTTTATAGGGGTAGTAGCGACTCCACCAATTCCCCAAAGCAAACCGCGGCACCAGTGGCACTTCACCCGACAGCGCATACAGCGCTTTGACAGCGCCGATGTAATCCGTGCCGAACGCGAACACATACAAATCCTGCTCGTTCGCTTTGCGCGGGTGCACCAATCCGTCCGCGCCGAACAGCAAAGATTTGCTGTCGTCAAACAGCGCAACGCCATCCGCGGAAACCACGCCGTCCTTTAAGGCAATCGGTCCGAAGGTGCCGTCCAATGTGCGCGCCGTGCCCTTTAAATTATGCTTGTTGCTCGGGCGGACGGATTTGCCGTCGATTTTCACCGTCAGCACCTTGCCGTTTTGGGTATTGACGGTAAATTCCGCCTTGTCGGTGGTAATCACCGTACGGTTGCCGCTTTGCTTTGCGGTAAATTCCACCTTGCCGTGGTCACGAAACCAAATGCTTTGCGTCGGCATATCTGTAAAGGATTTCGACTTGTCAAATTCAACGCGAATGACACGGTCAAGCAATACGGAAATGCGTGTGTTCCCCACCGTTACCATGTTTTCGGGCAGTGCCGCGCCCTGTGTGTGCGCAATTAAATGCGCGTGCAGTTGTTCCATCGTCTTTTCCCCCAAACGCGATTATTTCAAAGCGTCAAACGGCAGTGCCGTATCGTAATAGGTGTATTCGGTGACCGCACCGTTTGTTTGCACCTCGGTGTCTGTAAGCGGCGCAAACAGATGCTTTTCACTGTATGCCCCGCCCGAAAGTGTACCATCGGTGTAAATTTTCACCATACCGTTGCGCTCGCGCACAATGTCGGCGCGCGCAAATTTTCTGCCGGAAATCTCGGCGTCGGATTTGACTTTCAGCCCTGCGCAGTCGACAATCAGCTTGCCGCCCGAAACGGAAACCACCAAATCCTTGCCTTGTGTGAACAGCACACCGTCTTTCGGGGCATTTTCCAAACAAAGCCGCAGGGTAAAATCACTGTCGCCCGTGTAAGCGCCCGACAAAATCCCGTTTTCGTGATAAGTCACTTCCACGCTGTTGCTGTATGCGTTTCCGTACATATCGGTAACCTGCATTTGCACCGTTGCCGCTTCGCCGTTTGTAAGCGCTTGCGGCAAGGTAACGGTGACTTCGCTGTAATTTTCAAGTAAGGTTACGCCAAGCGGCGCACCGTCTTTTGTAAAGGAATTGTCCTTTACGACAATATGTTTATCAAAGGTCAACTGCACGATATTCGCCGCCGTCATTTTGGCACGCAAAAGGCGCGGCGCGTTGGTTTCGGGCTTGCCGAAACGGAAAATGCGAATTTCGTGCGCGCCCAAATCGAGCGTCACCGTATCGCCGTAATTGTATACGGTTTGCGAAACCGCCTCGGTATACGGGAGTACCGTCGCGCAGGTCATCTCCGCTGCGCCCTCGCCCACACCGATGACGCGGTCTAAGGTAAAGGCGAAGCTCTGCGGGCGGTTAAGCGGGTTGCGCACGGAGACAATGCCCTCGTCGCCCGCCCACGCGGAATAGCCGTACACAGCACCCGTGTCGGGCGACTCGCCGATTAACTTCGCGTTGCGCAGAATGTGGAAATTGTCCGCAATAAATTTGAGCACATCAGCGTTGATACGCCATTTGGCGTCATTGAACAAATTGAAACTGTAATACAATTCCCAAAACGCCGTGCCGCGTGTGGAAATCATATACATATATTTTCGAAATTCCTCGTCGGTCATTTGAATTTTCGCCGTATTGCCGTAAATCGGCTCGTGGTTATACATATTGGACAGCGGGAATTGATAGCAACGGGTACGGTGAAAATCAAAATAGCAACTGTCGCGGTAGGTGAGCATTTTGTCGTAATCCTTGCCGTGCAGTTCCTCGCCGTTTTTGGTTTTGTCGGTAAAGCCGATATCTAAAGCGTTTTGCATCCAAAGGCTTTCCGAGAACTGCAAATACCACGGGCTAGCGTTGCTGTAGCTGGTTTGGTTAATCCAAAGGGATTTGCCCGCCGCCGTGCGTGCCGAGCGCATCTTTTGGAAAATGGAAATCCAATTTTCCCAATGGTCGGTAAAGCAATACATATCTTTGTAACCGCCCGTGGGGTGCCCGTGTTTTTTGCTCGGGCAGCACTTCTGCAAAAAGCCGTCCAATTTCCAATAATTGATGTCGAACCGTTCCATATAGTCTAAGAACAAGTCCTCCAACTTCTCTTGGTAGCCGTGGTGCGCAGTGCAGACATCTATCGAACGGCGGTTGTAGCCGCCGTTGCCCGCCTTTTGCACATGCTTTGCGAATTTCGGCGTTTGACTTGTATAGCCGCCGCGCGGACCGAGCCACAACCCGAAATCCGAGGCAAAATGCTTGGCAAGCGCCGCGCTGTCATACAGTTCATTCGGAAATTTGTCATTAAAGCACCAAAAGCCTTTGTTGTAATCCGGCCAGCCGTCGTCCACCACATAGGAATGCACGGGCGGCACGCCGTTTTGCGTCAGCCCCTTTTCGATTTCAAAGAATGAGTTTTGAATATTGT
Source organism: Candidatus Fimenecus sp. (assembly GCA_051881335.1). Lineage (GTDB taxonomy): Bacteria > Bacillota > Clostridia > Oscillospirales > Acutalibacteraceae > Fimenecus. The sequence goes on from JBJEPR010000111.1 coordinate 6,024, forward strand.
CCTTATCAATATTCAGCATATGGTCAAACCACGAATTGTACTGTGTACGCAAATATACGGGCACGGAAATATCGCGGATATAGTCTAAGAAGTCCGCGCGAATGACTTCCATATCCAGGCTTCTTGCCGCGCCGAACACGGTTTTCCAGGTGGTGTATTCCGTTTCGCCTTTGGAAAGCTCTCCGAAGGTTTTCCCCGCGTAATAGCGCGTGCGGGCAATACCCGCCTCAATGTCGTTATCACTCGCGGGGAATTCACTGCCCATAAATAAGCCGTTTAAATAAATCGGTTGTCCGAGCGCGGAATGGAATTCGGAAATTCCCGTTTTTTTCATATCGGGACGGCTCCACTTCTGCTTGATGTCGCGCGGAATAGAAATATATTCCGTGTCGATAGAATCAATGCGCGCGTGGGCGTCCGCCGTCAGCTTGATATATTTATGCATATACGGTTTCTCGCCGATTTCATACACTTCCGTGAGTAAATAGTTCACACCGAGTGCAAATAACGGGGCAAAGCGGATTTCGAGAAACTTTTTGCCGTCCTTCTCTTGGGTTAAAATATCCGCCACGGTGAGCATAGAGCTTTTAATCACAGCGGTTTTTTTGCGTCCTACCAAAACACGCACGACAAACTCTTCCGAACAAGGCTGAAACTCGAGCGCAATAGGTTCGTCTGTTCGGCGATTGGTCACCGAGACGGTACGGATACGGTTTTCCTCCGTCAGCGAAAGTGTGCGCACCAAATAGGCGTTGCCGATGGCAATCATTCCGTTGCCGCTTTCAATAAAGGCTTCGGTCGGATAATTCATCTTGTTTCCTCCTGCTCGTTTGCGAATAGTATTTTTTCGGCGGCAGCGGCGGCATCTTCCACCAACTGCACACAAGGCCGTTTTTTATAGTAATTTTCCGTGCGTGCTTCGGGGGTGGGCGTCGTGTTCGCGTTCGACAGCCCCAACAGCTCGCGGCACACAATAGACGGATTTTCTTTTTTAAATTCGGCGGCAATTTCCTGCACGACCTCGTAAGTTTTTGCCTTTGCTTCGCGGTCCTCGCCGTCCGTTGCGCCGTACACCATCCCCGCAAGCATCGCCGCGCCCGAAACCGCGCCGCAGACCTCGCGCATTCTGCCGACGCCGCCGCCAAGACCCGCCGACACACGCAGGGCGGTTTGCTCGTCTAACCCGATTTTGTCGCTGAATGCGGCGAATACCGCCTGCGAGCAGTTAAAGCCGCCTTTGAATAATTCGACCGCACGGTCTGTGTATTTTGACATAGAAAATCCCTCGTTTTCCTACTTAATTTCGTTAATATTCAAGCCCCTCGACTGCCGAAACGCCGTTTTCGTACGGGTGGCGCACACAGCGAATGTCAGAAATGCAATCTGCTTTTTCTAAAATGCTTTGCGGAAAATACCGCCCCGTGAGCACCGTGTGCGTGCTCTCGGGCAACGCCTGTAAATAAGAAAGCAAGGCGCTTTCCGTAAGCATTCCGTTTTGCAATGCGCCGCCGATTTCATCAACGACCAACAAAAAGTCGCCGTCCTGCGGGGTGAAGAATGCTTTTGCCGCCTGTTCGGTTTCTGAAATCCGTTCTGCCTTTTCGTGGTCAGTCAGTGTAAAAAAGAACGGAATACCGGGATTTGCCATGGTCACGCGGACATTGCCGAGCTGCGAGAGCGTCGAGAATTCAGGCGAAATTTCGGGCTTTAACAGTTGCAGTACGCGCACGCGGTTGCCGTGTGATGCCGCACGAAGGGAAAGCCCCGCCGCCGCGGTGGTTTTGCCCGCGCCCTCGCCCATAAGAATCCGCACCATATTCGTCACCGCCAAGCATTTTCTCTGAATTTTAATTGTACTATAAAATCCCAAAAAAGGCAACTGCAAAGCGGGAAATACAACGAAATAAAGAATGTGTCATCCTGAGCGAAGCGAAGGATCTCGAGCAAAGCCGAAAACAGCGGCAAAAGATTCTTCGGCTATCGCCTCAGAATGACAATGTAGGCAGTGTATCGCCTCACCCGTGAAGTTGACTTTTATAGAATAGTATGGAATAATAAAAAAACAAATCGTACGAGGTGACCCCTATGCCGAACGAAACGGAAGTTTGTCCCGAATTTGTCAACATCACGCTCGAAAACCTTGCTAGCGAGCATTTGTGCTGTATTATCCGCAGCAAAAAACCGCACGCGGGGGTAGAGGCAAAACGGCAATGGCTTGCCGACCGCCTTTCAGAGGGACATATGTTTCGCAAGTTAAACATAAAAGGCTGTGCTTTTATTGAATACGCCCCCGTAAAAAATGCGTGGGTGCCTATTATCGGGGACAATTTTCTGTATATCTACTGCCTATGGGTGACGGGTGCCCCGAAAGGCAACGGCTACGGGCGCGCGCTTTTGGACTATTGCATAGAAGATGCGAAAATGAACGGGAAATCGGGCGTTTGTATGTTGGGTGCGCAAAAACAAAAAGCGTGGCTTTCCGACCAAAGTTTTGCAAAAAAATATGGATTTGAAGTGGTAGACACAACCGAAAGCGGGTACGAATTACTGTCCCTCTCGTTTGACGGCACCGTGCCCTGCTTTGCACCGAACGCCAAGCAAGAAACAATCGAAAACCAAGAACTGACCGTTTTTTACGATATGCAATGCCCGTATATTTTAGAGCGCATTACGCTTATCAAAACCTATTGCGACGAGAACGCCGTGCCCGTATCTTTTTTAGAGGTGGATACCCTGCAAAAGGCCAAGGCGCTGCCCTGTGTTTTCAACAACTTCGCTGTGTTTTATAAAGGCAAATTTCAAACGGTCAATCTGTTGGATATACCGACGCTTACGCGCATTCTCAAAAAATAAACCGCTTGACAAATCCAAAAAGAGAGCATATAATATTGCACAAATAAAAATATCGCCTACAAAAAACGATGAAGGAAACAAGACAGGCGCGATGCTTACAGAGAACTGCCGGACGGTGCAAGGCAGTACAAACCGCTTGTGTATAACTCATTCCGGAGTTGCCCGGCTGAAATCATAGGTCGGGACGGTTGACCCCGTTATTCGGTCAGACCTTGTTGGAGGTCGCTTGAGGGCGCGTTCCGCTTTACGAATGCGCTGAATTAGGGTGGTACCGCGTGGAACTTTCCTCGCCCCTATTTTGCAACTGCAAAATGCGGGCGATTTTTTTATTGAATTTTTTGAAAAGGAGAAACAAGATGAAAACGAACAAGTACATTCCGTTTACGCCTGTGAACATTCCCGACAGGCAGTGGCCCTCAAAAACCATCACCAAAGCGCCCGTTTGGTGCTCCGTCGATTTGCGCGACGGCAATCAGGCGCTTATCGACCCGATGAATTTACAAGAAAAACTCGAAATGTTCCAAATGCTTGTGGACATCGGCATTAAAGAAATCGAAGTCGGCTTTCCGTCCGCTTCGGAAACCGAATATGAAATTCTGCGCACGCTCATTGAGGGCAACTATATTCCCGACGATGTGACCATTCAAGTGCTTGTGCAAAGCCGCGAACACTTAATTCAAAAGACCTTTGAAGCGGTCAAGGGCGCGAAAAATGTGATTATTCACTTCTACAACTCCACCTCGACCTTACAGCGCAAAGTCGTGTTCAAAAAGGATATGGACGGCATTGTCGACATTGCCGTAAGCGGTGCAAAGCTCATTAAAAAACTGTCCGATGAATTGATGGAAACCTCGGACATCAACATTCGCTATGAATACTCGCCTGAAAGTTTTTCGGGCACAGAGCCCGACTACGCGGTGGAGATTTGCGAGCGCGTGTTGGAAGAACTCGGCGCAACACCCGAAAACCCTGTGATTCTCAACTTGCCGTCTACCGTAGAGGGCAGTACCCCGAATGGCTATGCCGACCAAATTGAGTATTTCTGCCGCCACTTAAAAGGGCGCGACAGCGCGATTATCAGCCTGCACCCCCACAATGACCGCGGCACGGCGGTTGCCGCCGCAGAACTCGGCTTACTTGCGGGCGCTGACCGCATTGAGGGCACGCTGTTCGGCAACGGTGAGCGCACGGGCAATGTGGATATTGTCACGCTGGCACTCAATATGTATACCCAAGATGTGGACTGCAAACTGGATTTCTCGGACATCAATAAAATCCGCGAAGTGTATGAGCGCACCACCAAAATGAAGGTCGGTCCGCGCCAACCGTATGCGGGTGAATTGGTCTTTACCGCATTTTCCGGCTCGCACCAAGACGCAATTAACAAAGGCAAAGCCTATATGGACGAAACCCACTCCGACCGGTGGGAAATCCCCTATCTGCCGATTGACCCCGCCGATGTCGGGCGCGAATACGAGCCGATTATCCGCATCAACAGCCAATCCGGCAAGGGCGGCGCGGCGTTCGTCATGCAGGAATACGGCTTTAAAATGCCCAAAGCGATGCACCCCGAATTCGGCGCTGTGGTGCAGGCGGCTTGTGAGAAAAAAGGCAAAGAGCTTAAAAGCCAAGAGGTTTTCGACCTATTTATTGAGGAATACCGCAATGTTTGCGGTCCTTACAAGCTGTTAAGCCACAAATTCTTTGAGGAAAAAGAGGAGCACGAGGAACTTACGAAGGTGCGTTTTGTCGGCACGATTAAATACAACGGCGACGAGCCGCAGGTCATTGAGGGCGTCGGCTCCGGACCTATCGGCGCGTTCTGCCAAGCAATGAACAAGATAGGGCTGTCCGACTACCAATTCGTCGATTACAGCGAGCACGCCATTTCCGTCGGCAGTGACTCGAAAGCCGTCAGTTACATTCATATTAAAAATCCCGAGGGCAAAGATGTGTTTGGCATCGGCATTTCGCACAACATCAACTATGCCTCGATTAAAGGTATTTTGTGCGCGATTAACCGTTGCCTGCCGAATGTGGTCCGCGAGCCCCAACCCCCGATTTTTGAGAAATAATCTGCTTAAAGGAGTAAAAATATGAGAGAGCATAAAATTGTCGTTTTAAAGGGCGACGGAATCGGTCCCGAAATCGTGGACGAAGCGCTGAAAGTGCTGGACGCGGCGGGTGAAAAGTTCGGTTTCAAAATGCAGTATGACGAGCAGTTGATGGGCGGCTGTGCGATTGACGCGACAGGCGTGCCGCTCCCCGAAGAAACCGTCACGGCGTGCAAGGCGGCGGACTGCGTATTCTTGGGCGCGGTCGGCGGCCCGAAGTGGGACACGCAACCCGGCAACAACCGTCCCGAGGCGGGGCTTTTGGGCATTCGCGGCGCGTTGGGGCTGTATGCGAATTTGCGCCCCGCAACGATTTTTGCACCGCTGAAAAGTGCGTCCCCGATTAAAGACAGCATCATCGGCGACAGTATGGATATTTTGATTGTCCGCGAACTGACGGGCGGCATCTACTTCGGCGAGCGCGGCACTATCGTTGAAAACGGCGTGGAAGTCGCGTATGACACCGAAAAATATTCCGTACCCGAAATTCAGCGTATTGCAAGAACCGCCTTTGAAATGGCAATGAAACGCAATAAAAAGCTGACAAGCGTAGACAAGGCAAATGTTTTGGATTCTTCAAGACTTTGGCGCAAAACCGTTATCGAAATGTCCAAAGAATATCCCGAAGTGGAGCTTTCACATATGTATGTAGACAACTGCGCGATGCAGCTGGTGCGCAATCCGAAGCAGTTTGATGTCATTGTGACCTCCAATATTTTCGGCGATATTCTGTCCGACGAAGCGTCGATGATTTCGGGCTCTATCGGTATGCTCGCGTCCGCCTCATTGGCAGAGGGCAAATTCGGACTGTATGAGCCCATTCACGGCTCTGCGCCCGACATTGCGGGTCAGGGCATTGCAAACCCGCTTGCCACGATTTTGTCGGCGGCGATGATGCTTCGCTATTCGTTAGACGAGTCCGCGGCGGCAGACGCGATTGAGGCGGCAGTCAACACCGTTTTGACCACTGCGCGCACGCCCGATATTTACGAGGAAGGCTTTAAAAAGGTTTCCACCTCTCAAATGGGCGATTTGGTCGCGGCAAGTCTGTAATCCCGATGAAACTGCAAGAACGGGCGAAATCTTTAAAAACAGACATACCCGCTGTTTTTCTTGCGCTCAAAGCCAAGGAAACGCCGTGGTATGCCAAACTCACGGCGGCGCTGACCGTTGCCTACGCATTGTCACCCGTAGACCTCATTCCCGATTTTATTCCCGTACTCGGGGCTTTGGACGACTTACTCATACTGCCCGCGCTTGTGGCAATCACCGTCAAGTGTATTCCGAAAGAGACCTTTGCAAAATACCGCGAAGAAGCCGCGCATCTATGGGAAAACGGCAAACCGAAAAAGTGGTATTACGCCGTGCCGACCGTATTGGTCTGGCTTCTGCTGATTTTGCTGATTGTTCGCCTGATTTTAAGGCATCTACAATGAAACAACCCCGCAAAAATCCGAAACACGGAATTTTGCGGGGTCATTTTTTGCTGTTTTCGATTTATTTCGTGCCTGTGGAGCCGAAACCGCCTGCGCCGCGGTCGGTTTCGCCCAAAGTTTCCACTTCTTCCACGGGCATCATCGAAACGGGCATCACAACCATTTGCGCCACGCGCTCGCCCGGCTCAATGGTATAGGCTTCGCTGATTTGGTTAATCACGCCGACCTTAATTTCGCCGCGGTAGTCGCTGTCAATCACGCCGACGGCATTCAAAAGCCCGATGCCGTGCTTAATGGCAAGCCCACTGCGCGCAAACACAAACGCGCCGTATTCGGCACTCGGCAGTTCAATCGCAAGCCCCGTGGGGATAAGCGCCGTTTCGCCGCCGTTTAAGGTAATCGGTGCGTCTATGCAAGCGCACAAATCCAAACCCGCACTGCCGCCCGTCGCGCGTTTCGGGATAACCGCGTTTTCGCTGACTTTTCTGATTTTCAAAGTTTCCATTATTCCACACCTCTGTAAAAAAATCCTCTGGTATATTCGCCCGCAGGCTTTGCCCCAAGTTTGTAGGCTTGTAAAATTTGCGCACATTCGTCGGCTTTTTCAACGGTAAAATCGAAAAAGTAAAAATCGACATTTTGAAGCTCCAAAAGTCTGTCCGCCATATAGGTCGGGCGCGAATTGAAAATTTCCGCAAAGCCGTTTTCACACCGCACGGGAAAGGAAATCCCTTTACGGTCGCAAAGCGCGCTTTGCCGTTTGCATTCTTTGCAGGATTTGCCGTTTTTTACGGGGCAGTTGCGCGTGAGCATCAACGGCGTTCTGCCGTAAACGCACGCCCCGCGCGGCAGTTCCCCGCCGAGTGCCGAAATTTGCGAAACGGTCAGTTCGTGCGACACCACCGCCGCCGAAACGCCGAGTTCCGCCGCTTCTTCGAGCGCCAAAGTATTAAACAAATTTAAAAACGGTCCGCCGATGATTTCTTTGTCGGTTTGGCGGGCAATCGCCACTGCGTCAAGCGTATCGCACAGCACATACCGCGCCGCACTGTGTTGCAATTTTTCCGAAATTTCGGTTTCCGTGCCGAACAGCCCGCGCGGCAGATATACGCCTGCGCCGTACTGTTCCAAAACCACATTGTCCGTACCAAGCGGCAAAAACAAGCGGTCAAATTCTGCATTTTTCGGAATTTGCGCCACTTCGCGCGCTCGCACAAAGGTTTGCGGTGCTTTTGCAATATGTGACTTTATTGTAAAGTCATATTCCTTTACTTCTTTGGGCTTTGCCGATTTTAGATTTTCTTCAAAATATGCCAACGCCGCGCGGCGCATACGGTTGATTTCCGACAGCGGCAAACTGGTATTTTCGGCAATGTCACAGGTGATTGTATTTGCAAAAAAGACCGTACCGCCGCATTTTTGCAGTTGTGCCGCCGCCTTTTCTGCGGTCAGCGGCACGTGCTGTGCTATTTCGCAAACCGTCTCCCCGATGACACGGCATTCCAACCCGGCAAAAGTCGCTGTCAAGGTTGGGAACTTGTCAAGTTCGGCGGTAAAGCAGAAATCCACGCCGTACAGCGCCGGTTCTTTTTCATAAAGCTTTGCATACGATTTTAACAATGCATCGGTTGCGGCGGTCACATTTTCCTTTTGTCGAATCCCGAACATCTCGCGCCCGCGTTGATTTTTGAAATAGCCGTCTGTAAAGCCCGAACGGGAAAACAGCGCTTCCAAATCCTGCCGCCGTGACGGCGAATACACGCCGTCTAACGCTTCTTTGCAGGCGGTCACCGCCGCCGCAACATATTCGGGGCGTTTCATTCTGCCCTCGATTTTCAGCGAAGCAATGCCCAACTCCGAAAGTGCCTGCAAATGCTCGATTAAAGACAAATCCTTTAAACTCAAATCGTGCCCTGTGCCGCCCTCGGCAGAGAAAGCCAATCGGCACGGTTGGGCACAAAGCCCGCGATTGCCGCTTCGGGAGCCGAACATCGCGCTTAAAAGGCACTGCCCCGACACGCACATACACTGCGCGCCGTGCACAAAGACTTCCAAATCCAAGGGCTTGTCTGCCGCCGAATCGGCAATTTCGGATTCTGTCAGCTCACGCGGCAATACCGCGCGGGAAAATCCGCGTTCTTTTAAGAGCTGTAAGCCCGCCTTTGTGCCCACGCTCATTTGCGTAGAGGCGTGCAGTTCCATATCGGGGCACAACGCGCGTACCAGCCGCAGTGCCCCCAAATCCTGCAAAATAAGCGCATCTGCCGCAACTTGGCAGGTACGCTTTACCGTTTGCGTGAAGTTTTGCAGTTCCCCGTCGCCCACAAGCGTGTTGAGCGTGATGTGCACCTTTACCCCGTGCAGGTGACAATCCCTTGCCGCCGCAGAGAGCTGCTCGCCGCCGAAATTATCGGCATTTTTGCGCGCATTAAAATCGCCCGCGCCGAAATACACCGCATCCGCGCCCGTGCGCAACGCCGCAGTCAGCGCGTCAAAACTGCCGCAGGGCGCTAAAACCTCGGGCTTAGTCTTCATCTTGCGCGAACAGATTGATTTGATTTGCCTTGGCTTTCGCCTCAGTACGCATACGGTCAAGCTCGCGCTTATAGAAATCGCGCTCGGTCTGCGCTTCGGACGCGTCCTTTAAATAATCCTTAATCTGCTCACGGTAGCCGTCCGCCGCCTGCTCGGCTTTTTTTGCCTTATCGGCGAATTCAATGGCAATCAGTACCGCCGCCTGATTGGTAGACATAAAGGGATTTGCGCCCTGCATTTCTTTCATTTTGGCGTCGATTTCCGCCGCAAGCTCTGCGGTGTACTCCGCCGTTTCGTCGGTAATCAGCGAATAGGTAACGCCTGCGATGTTGACTCTGACCTTATTCTTTTCCATATTCAGACTCCTCTCCGAGAAGATTTGCGTTGTTTTTCTTTATTATACTAAATTCTCTGCAAAACTGCAACCGTTATAACGACGCCAAATATTCGAGCGCCTTCTTGTAGCCCTCAAAGCCCAGCCCGATAAAATGTGCTTCGCACGCCAACCCCGCGTAGGAAATTTTGCGGAATGCCTCGCGCGTGTTCACATCGGAAATATGTACCTCAACCGCCGGCAAGCCCACGGCTTTTAACGCGTCCAAAATGGCAACGCTCGTGTGGGTATACGCCGCGGGGTTGATGACAATCCCGTCAAACTGCCCGAGCGCACCTTGAATTTCGTCCACGATTTCGCCCTCGTGGTTAGACTGAAAGCACTCCACACGGCAGTCGAGTTCTTTTGCCCATTCTTCAATCAGCGAAACCAAGACCTCGTAGGTTTCTTTACCGTAAATATCGGGCTCGCGCACGCCGAGCATATTGAGGTTCGGACCGTTAATGACCAAAATATTTTTCATTTTGCATATACCTCCGCAACACGGTCTGTGACCGTTTGAATTTTGCCGTTGCCGTCCACCTCATAAGCGCACACCGCGCGGTATAGGGGCAAACGCTTACGGAACATTTCGCGCAAATCATTTTGCTCTGAAAGCGGTCTGCCGGCAGTGGGCAACACCGCAATGTTGCGGTTTATGAAAACCACCAAGCTGTTTTGGCGCAGAATATCGTGATTTTTCGGGACAGTCACCGCGCCGCCGCCCGTGGCAATGACCGCACCGCTTTGCCGACACAAATCGGAAAGCACCTCGGTTTCGATTTTTCGAAAGCCCGCCTCGCCCTCTGCTTGAAAGATTTCGGGAATGGACTTGCCCGCGCGTTTGACAATTTCTTCGTCCGCGTCAAAGAACGGGCGCGAAAGGCGTTGTGCGAGCGCTTTGCCGACAGTCGATTTCCCACAGCCGGGCATACCGACCAACACGATATTTTTCATTTGGCGTGACAAATTTTCATAAATTTCATCGTTTTTACAATCGTCAATTTGCCTTTGTAAAAACAACTCTGCCGCGCGTTTTGCCTGCGCTACCAACATTGTCAGCCCCGAAAAGGCGGGAATGCCGCGCTGTTCGGCGTCTAATATCAATTTTGTTTTTTGCGGATTGTAAACAATATCCAACACGCCCGACAAATGCGTAAAGCCGTCTAACGAAAGCGGCGACTGCAAATTGTTCGGGTACATACCCACGGGCGTGGTGTTGACTATCAAATCCGCGTCAAAATGCTTGTCGATATTTTGATAGTTGTTCTCGCCGCTTCGGGAAATCGAAACAATTTCCCGCGCGCCAAGGTCGGAAAGCACCTTTTTCACGGGGAGCGACGCCCCGCCCGTGCCCAAAACCAACGCTTTTTTGCCACTTACCGCAACACCGCTTCGCCGCACAAGATATAAAAATCCGTCATAGTCGGTGTTATCCCCGCGCAAAGTACCGTTCGGCAAAACGGTAATCGTGTTGACCGAGCCTATCGCCTTTGCGTTCTCGGAAATTTCCGCAAGATAGGGCATCACCGCTTTTTTGTAAGGAATGGTAACATTCAAGCCCTCAAATGTGCCCGAGCGCAGAAAATCGCCCAAATTTTCGGGCGCGACTTCAAACAGCTTGTATTCATAATCGCCCAAACAAGCGTGAATTTGCGGGGAAAAGCTGTGCCCCAATTTTTCGCCTAATAAACCGTACATTTTGTATACTCCCAAAACCAAAAACTGCTTTTGTGTTCATCATAACACAAAAGCAGTCGGTTTTACAGTGTTTTTTTGCTTTTTGCGCGTTTTTGACAAAAATTATACAAGTTTTGAAAAGGAGATACGGTATAAACGCTCCTGCAAATTGGGATTTGTAGGGGTAATTTGTCATCCTGAGCAAAGCGAAGGATCGCCA
>JBJEPR010000112.1:0-17199 GCA_051881335.1 Candidatus Fimenecus sp.
TGGGCGGTGTAATTTCGGGGACACGGTCATTCATTGCGATGATTTCAATAATTTGACCGTTGTCCGAAACAGCAATAGGATACACATCTGCACCCAACAGGTAATTCTCGGCGGGCTGTAATTCCTTTATAATCCAATCGCCATACGGCACATTTCCAAAGGTAAAAACACCGTTTTCATCTGATACCGCCGTGAGGATTGCCTTTTCTGCTGTAAATTTGGTTTCATCTGAACGGAACAAACCGAACCGAGCACCCGTAATGACTTCTGCGGTTTCACGGTCAATTTTCATGCCTTTGACTGTTCCGTAAATGAGGTTGTTTTTGATAGCTTCGCCGTTATTTGCTTTGATTTCTACAAGGACAGATTTCTGTCCGGCATATTCAAAGACAATCGGGTGCTTTTCATCGGAAAGAATATAGTGTTCATCGGTGGAAAGTTCTTTGAGATAGAACCTGCCAAAAGGCAAATCGGTTCTGCATACAGCGTGTCCGTTTCCGTCAACGGAGAGAATTTCAAGTAGACCGTCACAAGGGATCACCGAGCCGTCCGTTGCGGTCAAATCCTCGGCGGCGAACAAGCCAAAGGTTACACCAATTATTTCACCGTTTGTGCCGATTTCGAATTTCTCATCTTGCTCCAGCACCTTATCAAGCGATACGGCGGCTTTTTGCCTTTCGTTATAGAAACTTGTCGCTGTTTCTGTAATTTCGATTTCCTGTCCCGCATAGGTCAGCTCAACAGAATGCACTTCATCACTTATAATCATACCGTAAGGCGCAGTAATTTCTTTTACTGCATATTGCCCGAGATACAAAGGTTCGGTTACAGCCTTTCCGTCTTTATCTGTCATGATTTCAGCTACTACCGTACCTTTGGCACAACGGAGCGTACCGTCCAAAGTGTAAATATCCTCGGCAGCGGTGATTTCATAGACCGCACCGGGTAAGCCCTGAACTGAGAACACAGGCTGATACAATCCATCGGATTCGGCGACAGAAGAAAACACTTCGCCGGTCTTGGCTACGGTAATAGTCCCTTTCTGTGCAATATTATACTTTTCTACGGTGACAATTGTTTGACTGCCATCTACGATAAACGGCACGGGCTCACTGTCGAGGACATATCCGTAACAGGTATTTTGCTCAATAATTTCATAATTTCCATACGGAAGTGCTTTCGGCATCATGAGCTTGCCTGTACTGTCGGTGTAGTAGGTGTCGATATCCGCAGGCGTCGGGTAATTGATGTGCTGCACAATATATTCTCCTGTGCCCGTATTGCGAACCTTAAAACCAATGCCGGTGGCAGGAATAACTTTGCCGGTTTCAATATCCTTTTTGACAATCTCAATGAGAGACTCAAAAGCAGCGTTATTGATGATATATCGGTAGGTTTCGCCGTCTTTGTTCATAAAGACATCGAAGGGTTTTATCAGTTCTTTGCCTTCCCAGCCTTTTGTCTGTTTTACGGTATAAATACCATAGGGCAGGTCTTTTGTTTCGGCAAATCCGAACGCATTGCAGACAAGAATATCTCTTTCGGTTTCTTTTGCTTTTGAATATGAACCCGATTTTTTAAGATATACTTCAAATTCAGCGCCTGCTTCGGGCGTTTCGATCTGTGTGGAGCCGTCATCGCAGTGCTTGATTAAAGCAATTTTACCTTTTTGAACGGTTTCAAAAGCGTCAAGCGGAGATGAAAGGTTATATTCCGCCGTATACAGTTTTGCTTCTGCACCGATATGCAAGGAGTCCGTATTGAGCAGATAACCCTCGCTCGCTTTGATTTCACGCACTGACCAATCATCACCGCAGACATAGTATTTTGTAGTGAACTGACCGTTTTTATCTGTCGTATAAGCGTCAATCAGCTGATTGCCTTTATATACACCGTACTCGGCACCTGCAAGAGAAGCGTCACCCTGAGGATTTCCTGTTTCTTTATCGCTCTTGGTTACGGTAAGCTGCCATTTTTTAAGGCTGTTATGGAATGACTTGTTCGTGACCTCGTTCCACTCAATATCCGCCGTCTGCTTTTCGGGAACGACATAGCGGATTGCGGTATCAATTTCTTCAAGGGTATATCCTGTGCCGATCAGCACATCTTTGAAATATGCCTTTCCCCAACTGTCGGTTACGGCGTACTCATCCACTGCAAGCCCTGAAAGAGAAGTACCGAACAGATGAAATTTCACACCCTCATTTAGCCCGTCCTCGGCGGTCTTGGTGACAGTCAAATCACCGCGCTTTAGAACATTGTTGAATGTTACCGTTGAGGTTTGTCCGCTTACAACAGTAACACGGCGAACCTCCTGCGGTTCGTATTTACAATCCACTAACTCGGTTACGGTATAAACACCAGGGTTGAGGTTGTCAATCTGAATCTGACCGCCGTTTTTTGTCTGTACGGTTTGGTCGATCCCGTTGCCCTGAATACGGAAACTGATTCCGTCCACTTTGCCGTCCTCACTGTTTTTCACGATTTTGGCTGAACCGTAAGAAACTTTTAATTTCAAGTAACCTTTCACAGGGTCGCTTACCGACTGTGCATAAGTCACCATATCCTGTGTGCCTTTACCGGGAGCATATATGCCGTCTGTCCAGGTAATTAAACCCTTGCGGGCGGAATTTTTCTTCTCTGCCGTAACGGTGATTTCTTTACTCGGCGCTGTCTGCGAGGTTACGGTCAGAGTATTTCCGTTTACCTGAAAGGAAACATCGGAATTATCGGATTTGAACGAATAGTCTGACAGAGTATTATTCGCATCGTGAAGCACAGCGACATATTGCTTACCGTCCCAAGACAGTTCAACGGTTTGTGCTTTAGAAGCGGATTTTGCAAAAAAGCTCGGTACTTTTATATGGTTCTGTACAGATTTTTCAATACGCACATAGTGTTCCATAATCTGACTGCGTATAGGATTATTTTCACGTATAAATTCCAAAATTCTGTTACAGTTTCCCGTATCGACATGATGAAAATCCCAATCTCTTTCGCCGACTATGGTTTCCCAAATCAAAAGCTGTGTGGCAACGGCATGGGCAAGAGTGTATGCACTGTCGGGATTTTGTGTTCTCCACTCTGTGGAAACATTCCCTGTGTATCCGTACTGTAAAATACGCCCAATCATAAGTTTTACGGTATCTGCATCAATTGTTCGGTTGTATTCTTCGGGGAAATTATCCCAAAAGTTTTCATCCTTTTGTGTGAAGGTATCGCCTGTGTGCTGTCCTGTACCGGGTTCAATGCAGTAACAGATTTTGCCTGTATATGACCCTATTGCCCTAAGCCTAAGCTTATTCGATGCGTCTCCCGAACTCCAACCGTTCATATATTGCAACGCTTCATGTCCCCAGCCTGAGGTGTTCGTATCTCCGCTGCGCGGGAATTCTACAATATATACATCAGCTTTTTCACCGACAGCATACGCAGAAACCGCCCCTGTTGAAAACAGGCTCAAACAAATGACTGTCATTGCCAAAAGCAACGATATTATTTTTCTGAAATTTTTTCTTATCATATTGCAGTTCATCCTTTCTGCATAAAAAATGCACCGCTTTTTTCGCGGTGCGCTAAAGATTTAATATTTTGTTTTAAGCATATCCGATATATATTTCATATGAGTTATCCGAAACTTTTTCAGCCCATATCCACACATCGGTTATATCCTCATCACGGCTGTACCAATTCAGTCTGCTTTGAATATCCCGTTCAAGATATTTGCATTTGGCATTTGCGTATATCGGATTATCCCAGCAATCCACCACCGAGCTGTCAAGCCGTAATCCCACACTTTGAGCATAACTTTTTGCATAGGCTATCCAATAGTTGATGTCGAATGTCGGCTCTGCAGAATGGGTTGTTTCCGGATTGTCATCCGGTTTTCCACCAGTTGATTCTGCCTCGTTAAGCACAGTGGTTTGTGAAGGGATTTGTGTCGCTGATGTTGTCGGCGTGTCCGTACTTTTGGGAGGTGCAGATTGTTCTTTATGCGCATCCTGTTTTGCGGGATCGGACGGCTGTTCAGCATTTCCCGTTGGTGCAAAAGTACTTGATTCCGACGGCGGAGCAGTTGTTTCTTCTTCTGTTGTAATTCCAGAAGCAACAGACATGGCAGTCTTCTCGACAGGAATGCCATCGCTGATTTCGATGTTCGATGTTACATCTGCCGATGAAGTGCTGACGACAGCCTTATCGGAATTTTGTTTTATCGCCTGAGGACTGCATCCCGCAAAGGATAACAAAATCGTCACTGAAAGTATTGCGGTTGAAATTCTGTTTTTCATAATACATCACCTCTCAAGTACAATAATACCGACAAATTCTCAAAAGTCCAGACAATTTTTTGAAATATATAGTATCCTACATAGACGGCTGAATATCCGCCGTTTCATCCTCCGTCAGATCGTCCATATCCTGTTCTTCGCTGAGCTTAGCTTCATAAGCTTCGGTGACTCTGTCAATCAGCTCGTTGCGGGCTTCGGCGGTAATGGGATGGCAAATTTCATTGTATTTTGTCTGCCCGTCTTTTTTATAGCTGTTAGACGGCATTGATATGAAAATACCTTTTACGGAATCAATCACTTTAATGCCGTGAACAGCAAACGCACCGCCGATATTTACGCTTGCAATTGCCTTAACGCCTGACCCCTCCTGTTCAACAAGACGGTCAATTCTTGCCGCAATCTTGGGAATAGAATGTTTTTGTTCTTTTTTGTTTGCCATAATATTTTTCTCCTATCTTAAATTACATTGAAATAAAGGTGATACCCATATCGGATTCAACCTCATCCGGACTGATATCTTCGGGATTTTTAAACCTGTCCATATATCTCGTCACCTCGCTTTCTGTAAGGGAGCGGAAGTTTTCTCCTTCATCACCGACAACAAAAAATGTGCCTGCAATGATACTGCTGCCGTCCCTGATTCTTCGGTTGCCCTCTAATCCCTGCAATTTTCCTTCCTCATTACAGATGATGAGCGTACCGTCACCGTTTCCCACAACCTCAATATATCCGCCGACAGCCTTTTGCAGAGCAGATAATTCATCTTCAATTTCCGCTACATACGGCGCTTGATGCGGTTCAACCATAACAACAGTTAAGTTTTTAGACATTTAATGCACCTCCTTTTTCAACACCTTGCTGTTCTGCCCAACGGACAGACAAATGCACCAAAGCGGCTCTTTGCTGTTCGGGCGAGAGATTGTTCAGAAAATCAAAGAGCGTAACCTCGTCATTTCTGACAACAGGCTGCGCTCCTTTGCAATTATCACAGATTTTCTCTCGCCTTACAACAACCGACCTTCCGTCCGCCGATTCAGTAAATGACAGCACATCGTTATTCTTAAATCCGACACGCTGACGAATTTCATAGGGAATTGTAATCCTGCCCCGTTTGCCGAGAATGCGAAGCAACTGAGCCATTGTTAAACCACCTCACTTTCTTCACAGCCGTCATAGCAGGGACAGTTCTCGCAATCTCCGTCACAGTCTATTTCACTCATAGGACAATGATTACAATCTCCGTCACAGATAAAATCTTCTCTATCCTTTACGGTGTTTATAATGATTTTACCGTTTCCGGCGCTTAACTGAATAACGCTTTCTTCGCCGATGCCTGCTTCCATGAGCATATCCACAGGCACAGAAAGCAGAACATACTTGTCTGCATTCATTTTTGTATTTTGCATGGTATGATACTCTCCTTATTTCATAATGTTGTCGTATTTATATCCTTTTTCAATGCAGTATTGTTCCATAGTAGACCCCGAAGGCGTGTGCACCATCGGATGATCAACATTACCAAACCCGATTTCATCGATATTTGTAACATTTTCATGGACATATATATCTTTCAAATATTGGCATTTTCCGAATGATGAAGCACCCATAGCGGTCACACTTTCCGGGATAACATATTCAGTTACATTTTTTCCAAGAGGAAAATAGTGGAGTTTGGACATATCCTTGCTGAAAAGGACTCCATCTACCGTACAAAAGTATTCGTTGTTTTCTGAAATATTAAAACTCTCTAAACCATTCATAGCGCTGAAAGTCCAATTATCGATACTTTGTAATGATTGGGGTAAATTCATAGTTTTAATTGCATAACAATTTGAAAATCCCCAAGCGCCTATTGCGGTAACTCCTGATGGAATATTAACTTTTTCAAGTGCTTTGCAGTTATTAAATGTTGACTGTTCAATTTCTGTTATCCCGCTTGGCAAGTTAACAGTCCGCAAGTTTTTACAATCTGCAAAGCATGTACTGCCTATACTTGTCACCGTTTCAGGGATTGCGATGGATTTCAATGCGTGACAATACCGGAAAGCCCAAGCTCCAATTGATTGCAACCCGTTTGGCAAATTAATTTTTTCAAGTGAACTACATGAACCGAAAGCCGAACCTCCAATTACAGTTACCTTTTCGCCCATATCAACAATTCTCAAACTGGCACAATTCGAAAAAGTATTATTTTCGATTTTCGTTAGATTTGCCGGTAACTTGAGTTCTGTTATTGATTCACAGTTGGCAAAGGCTAATTGTTCAATAACTGTGATATCATCCGACAAATAAATATTGGAGAGAGAGGAGCATTTATAAAACGCACTTCTATTAATTGCTTTCATTCCGTCGGGAAGTATAACATGAGAAATATTGGAGCACTCATAAAACGCATTTACACCGATTGTGGAAACCCCTTCTTTAACGATCACGGTTGATAATGTTTCGGTGTTGATCGAGAAAGGTGATTGCCTTGCTGTGAATGACTGCATTTTTCCGTCACTACTATCGCCGTTTTTTGTGATGACAGCAGTTGAAAAATCATCGCTAAAATGTGCAACAACATATTCGGGTTTTGTGAGACCAATACCAAATAAGTGAGCATCACTTTCTATTCCCTCGGCAGTATAATCCGTTTGAACAACTTCTTTCAGTTCTGCAGTAAATGTGACAGTAGCAGTATATACGCCCGCATAAGCCGGCGTATCAGTTACTTTTGCCGATATAACTGCTGTATGGGCTTCTGTTTCTCCGGCACCTTGTTTCAACACACTTTCATTCGGCGAAACTTCTGAAGCGTTGACATATAGCGTGTATGGCAACGTAATGCTCGGGAAATCCTGCAACTTCAATAATCCGTCAAAATCCGCGATGATGTCGACTTCATATCCGAATGGGATAATTGCGTCCGATATTGAAACAGACTGTCCATCCGTATCAGCTTCGATATAATCGGGAATAGTCACGGTATAACTACTTTCGACAGCATATTGTAATGTTGTATCTTTACCTTCTGCCGCATATGCATTCACTTGCATAACAAATAGCAATGAAAACAACAGGCAGAGCATCGATTTGTATTTTTTCATGTCGAAATCTCCTTTTTTGTTAAGTGTGATCGCCCCAAGGCAAGAAGGGGCAATCATTAGATCAAGATACCGAAACTACAAAAGTCGCAGTGTTTACATACATACCGGAATATCCAGGCTTTTCAGTGAGAATACCGCCAATTGCGGTCGTAGTAACTGCGTCGGGTGTACCTGCCGGAATTGTAAGAATTGTATCTCCGGTGGTTACATCTGCACCGTCAGCAACAATCTTGTATCCGATAGTGACATCCGAATTGTCCTTAAGCTTTAGTACGCCATCGTAAGTGATTCCTACGGAAAGTTCGGAATTATAGGGGATCATAACCTCTTTAACAGTAATGTTCTGTGTCACGGGAATTTGATCCATTTCTGCGGCTTCGATATAATCGGGGATGGTTGCTTTATAGGTTCCTGAAATCTTATCATCCGTCGGATCATCGGGATTATTGGGGTTAGCAACATCTCCGATTTTGTAAAACACAGCCGTGTCACCGGACGGAGTTGTTTCGTCAATTTCAGCCGCAAATGCGGTGACCGAGGTGAGACAAAGCGCCATAATAATGGTAAAAACTGTAATTATTTTTTTCATTGCTTTTTACCTTCCTTTTTTATTTTTATATAATCCGGCAACTATCTTGCCTGCGTATAGTTGCGGTTATATAACATTAATTGTGATTTTGGTTTTTGCCGAATTCATCGGCGTTCCTGTTTTGATTTCATTAGTAGAAATAGAAATAAATGCTGTATAAGTGCCTTTTTCAAGTGGTTGTGACAAGGTCACTTTTCTTATCTCACTACCGGGCGGAACATGGGATGATTGGTAGAGCTGTGTTCCGTCTTGTAGCGTAATTTGAAAAGTAAAGTAGCACGGATTCCCTTCGGGGTTTTGCAGCAATATTGGAAGATTTTCGGTTTTTCCCGACTGAACTGTCCAATCCGTAAATCCGCAGATGGCAATGTCTTTGTGCACCGTTTCGCCATTGTTTTGGTTTTGATCGTCATATATGGATTGATCAATGGATGGTTTCCAGATATCACGAATCGGATTTTCGCCGGCACATGATTTCATTGCGAATAACATTCCTAAAAGCAATATGACCATAAGAACAAACGGCAGTATATTTCGTGTTGTGATCGCATAGCAACTGCCGTCTACGCTCTTGACATATCCTCTGATAAAAGAAAAAAACGGCTTTTTATTTTTCAAATCAAAGCTGTTATTTTCAGTTCCGATACGGGTTTTACTCTTGCCTTTTTTGAAACAAAAAAAGCCTTGAATGGATTCTTCATCACATCCAAGACTTTTAAAGTGCTTTTTGGAAATATAATTTATCGACTCTGATGCAACCGACTTACTTTTGTCATAATCGGCATCATTTTTCTTTAGTTTAATTACGTCCATATGATATATCAAATCCTTTCCCAATAATTACCTTACGATGTTTCGCTCTCGTCCGACAAACAAGCAGTATCATATACATCGCTTCCGAGATTCATAGGGAATTGTAATTCTGCCCCGTTTGCCGAGAATACGAAGCCACTGCGCTATTGCCAAAACATCTCACTTTCTTCACAGCCGACATTGCAGGGACAATTTCACAATCCGCGTCACGGACAAAACATTCTCTATCCTTGTCGTCTGCATTCATTTTTGTATTTTGCATGATATGATGCACTCCTTTAAGATTTTTTCGTAATCAAAATTTTCATCATCGTTTTGCAGTTCAAAAATTGTCAGCTGCTTAGGTTTGCCTTTTTCCCGTTCATATAAATCGTAATTGCCGATAAGCATTTCTTTGAATTCTTTTCCCGCTTCATACCGCTGTGCCATAGAATGGACACGGGAAAAATCAAACATAGAAAAGCCGTTATACAATTCACGGATTTTGGTGCAGTCGTTATATGACAGCAGAAATTTTCCCTTGATATTTTTCAGTGTATCCCTCAACCTCACATGGTCATCCCACCCGAATCCTACCTCGTACATATCCTCGGTAGAGAAATACGGCGGATCAAGATAGAAGAAAGCGTCGGGACGGTCGTAATGCTTTATCAGCGTTTCAAAATTCTGATTTTCCACTACGACATTTGCCATACGGTCTTGCAGTTCTTGAATCAATCCAAACAGTTTTCGGATATCAAAAGGCTGTGAAGCATAGGATTTTCCACTGCTGGAATAACTGAAACGAAGGAGTTTTAAGAACATTGCCGCACGGCGGACATCATAGTCCTGTGTAATTCGTGTTCGTATCTCTTTCAAATCTTTCGCTTCGGGAGGCGGAAACATCAGTTCCGTCAGTCTCAGTTCCTCGGTCAGATATTTATCATAAAACTGCTCATTTTCAAAGAAACGGCGTATAGCGATGAAATCCTCACGGGAATTCAAATGACAAAAACCGAGTTCACGGATAACCGCCATTGTCCTCTCTTTCATACAGCGGAACAGATTGGCGAGATTTCGATCAAAATCGTTATACACCTCAAACGAACAGATTTCGGGATTGCCGAGCAGTACACTCCCCGAACCGCCGAACACATCAATAAACCGACCGTATTCCAGCGGAAACAGCGCGTACAAAATATTAAGGATTGCCGTTTTATTACCGACCCTTGATACAGGAGTTTTAATATTGAACACCTCACTTTCGATGTGAGGTATCAATTGCCGTTAAAACAAAAAGCGGTACCAATTTTGTCTTAAACAACAATTGATACCGCCGATATATTTTTAGTCTTTATTCAGTTGTTCCAAAAGGTCTCGGATAGTTTGCTCATAATCATTTATTCGGTTTATTTGCATACAGCAAAGAATAGCAGTCGATATACAACTGCCGATCAGCAAACCAATAATCAGCATTACAATTTCCATCTATATTCCTCCGAAATCCATAGAACTGTCCATATCTTCGTCCGTATCCTCATCTCCCGTGATATTCACATAATCACCGATGATGCAAAGCGCTTCATCATAACTGCCTGAAGCGCGGATACGGTCACGCATTTCGGTTGCCTGTTCTGCCATACCGTTTTGACGGAGCGTTCTTGAAGCAATGCCGATTAAATTAAAGATATTACCATCTTCTCCAATCAGTTTGCAGTCCGGTTTTGTCTGTTCGGATGTTTTGTCGGAGATAAAACCGCCAAATCTGTTATCTACATAATCGGACAGCCAAGTGCCGCCGAACTGTTCACGTGTTTGTATCCGCCACATAGCGAGTTTTCCCATATTCAATTTAATATCTTCTGTGAATGGGAACATAAGACAAGTGAGACCTTCGTTTTCAAATGCAAGGCATTTTTCCGCTTTAAACTTTGTACCGTCGAGCAAAATCTTAGACTCGGTCAACATATCGTTTATCCCGTCAACCCATTCATCAAGACTGCCGACGCAACCCTGTAAAATCAATCCCTCTTGATCTTCCATTCTGCGAAGTTCTGCTGTAGTAATCTTTTTAATGCTCATAACTGCATACCTCCGGTTTGCTGAGACTCATTCTCGTCCTGTTCAAATTCACCACGCATATATTTACCAAGCGTTATTTTTTCACCCATAAAATTCGGTTCTGTATCTTCGGTAAAGGCGATATACCCCCGACTTACGCAATCTATCGGTTCATCAGTAATAACGGTGCCGCCGTGATTGACTGCAACTTTCGTCTCAAGCGTGGCAAATCTGCCGTCACTGCCCTCACGCAAGTGATAGCAATATAGTCCTTTCGGAATATCCGCATCGGTCAATCTTTCATTTGTAAACAATGCAGGGTTTCCGAAAAGTGCAATCAAGTCATATTCTTCGTTTTCAATGCTGATATATGCGTTTTCCGCTTTATTCAGCATTAAGTCAAGTTTGGCAGGATCGTAGTCCCAGATACGGCAGGCAAATTCGATACCGTCTTTCTGACTTTCGGGGAAATATTCCTCAATCCTTTCTCCGTTTTGATAGCTGTATCTGCCGCAGTTATTCCCAATATCCTCGTCAGCCCATTCATGTTCAAAAACTATATCGGGATACATTTCAGCCAGCTTTTCAATAACAGGATGCGGTGCAGACCAAGCAGTTTGAAACCATAAATCTGTATTTTTGCTGTAATCTGCGTTTTTATCATAGCCGTAGGCATTCCATTTAGTGCCCCAATTATTGACACTCCATTCGTACCAAGTGGGAGCACCATAATTTTGAATGTTATTCCATGCAGTTTTTCCCAGTTCCCATTCGGCGGGCTCTATATCCTTTCGTTTGCTTAAATATGCTTTTTCGGATTCGGCAAGAGTTTCTGCTGAAATTTTCAAAACATCTGTTTCTTTTCTGTCAAAGAGACATTCACTGATAAACTCTTTATACAGCTTTAAGCCTCTGTCCGTTTTGCTGCCTGCTTCAATATTCAAACTTTCAGGCATAGGGATTATTTTATTAAAATCTACTGTGCCCAAACCGTAATCATTGCTTTGAATCGCTTCAAGCATTTCACGGATTTTCTTTTCATCACCTTTTAAGGTAATGATATTTTCCACATGATTCGGCATTTATTTTTCCTCCTGTTCGTAATATATTTCTTTAATTTTCTGTCCGATAGCAGAAATGACGGGAACGCTCACTGCGTTGCCCGCCATTTTGTAAAGCCGCCCGTCTTTAAGACCTGTGGCTTGTGCTTTAAGAAACTGTTCATCTGTGAAGCCCTGCAAGCGCCAGCACTCAATCGGCATGAGTTTTCGGATTCTGCCCTTATGCCAAATGCCGTGTCTGTCCTGTGCAGTAATCGTGGTCATCGAATCGTTGGATTCTTTAACTCGTCTGCCTTGCTGACGGACTTTTTCTCGGTCGGGAGTTAATATTGCTCTCGGTTCATCTGTCACAAGAACAGCCGAATGCTCACCTCTATGGTTACTGACTCCCGAATCCTGACGGGCTGTAATACATCGGGCATGGTCGGTAATAACGGGATCGACATTCATGTCAATGAAATACAGACCTGTTTTACCACCCCTCGTCGTCGCAAGCTGCATATCACTCGTTTCCGCCTTGTGGCGAAAAGCTCGTTCATTCCGCTGCTCCTTCTCTCCCCAAAAAGTTTTACAACTTTTCGGGGACCCCATTATGCTGCCTGCACATTGCGTACAGGCTACTCCTTCTGTTTCGCAGACCCTTTGCCCCTGCGGTCCGGGGATAATTTGTTTAAGATTTTCCGCATTGCCGCAGGCGAGAGGAAATATCTTTCCGGTACTTCGTCTTCCAAGACTTGCGACAATGTACAACCGCCTTCGCTGTTGCGGGACTCCGAAATTCGCACTGTTATGCACACACCATTCGAGATCATACCCCAGCTCATAAGCGTGGAGAAGATAGTAATAAGCGTCCTGCCGCCGTCATGCGAAAGCAAGCCGGGGACATTTTCCAAGAGAAGATATGCAGGCCGTTTCGTTGCAGCGATTCGGGCAACCTCAAAGAAGAGAGTTCCTCTTGTATCGTCTGCAAATCCGAGTCGCTTTCCGGCAACCGAGAAGCTTTGGTATGGAAAGCCTGCACAGATGAGATCAATGTCGGGCAGGTCGTATGGGTTGATTGTTCTTGCATCTTCAAAATACAGTTCTCCTCTCACATCGTAAATTGCGTTGTACGCCTGATTTGCATATTTGTCTATCTCGCAGTGACCGATACATTCAAATCCGCCGACTGCTTCCAGTCCGGAACGAAATCCGCCTATCCCTGCGAACATATCAAAAAATCGGATTGCCATAGCAATCCGACCGTTTCCTATTTATTCTCCTTTACACCTCACATTCCGAGGACGGGACCGTTATCCTCGTCCATATCGTCGCTTTGTTCTTCTGCAAGTTCTTCATCGGTCAGCTTACGAAAACTGTCCTCGCCGGGAACAAGAGCAAGCGTTCTGCCATTGTCCCAGTGCATATGGATTTGTGCCGCGTCATCCACATGGACAACTGTGCCTTTCGTATTGGGCGGCACCGGAGCATATGGATCATCCATATTGAGCAATAACAGCCTTGTTCCGGGTGGGTAAAGTTCTTTCGTCCGCTGCGCAAAGCGTCTTTCCGTTTCAAATTTACTCATGCTTACATCTCCTTTTTTGATTTTAAAAATGAAAAAAGCCAACCGCTGTATTTCAAACGATTGGCTATGTATATATGAAAACAGGCAGATAGATTTTTGGCTCTATTCTATCTGCCTGATTTTAGCAATATTCAATTGCACGAGATTTCAAAGATCCAAGAAAAATAAGCAAAGAAAAAAGACTGCGTTTCATTCGCAGTCTTTGCTTTTATGGTGGAGACGGTCGGGATCGAACCGATGACCTCCACACTGCCAGTGTGGCGCTCTCCCAGCTGAGCTACGCCCCCATATGTTCGCAAACCGTTGATTTTACTTCGTTTCGGTATGCTTTTTATATTCAATTGTCAAATGCGTTTCGGGGTAGTTTACCTGTCGGCTTGCGCTCCCAGCTGAGCTACGCCCCCATATATGCAATTTTTCCTTGCGGCAACCGTGCCGCGCGTTTGCGTAGGCTATTATAGCATATCCTTTTTCGTTTCGCAAGCATTTTTCAGAAAAAATTTCGTTGTGCGCTCTCTTGTGCATTTCGCATAATGTTTTCTGCAAAAAATTGTCAGATAGTCCAAAATTCGCCCCCTACCCTACCGTTTTCGCGCAAAATATGGTATACTTTTAAAAATCCTTTTTTCAATGAGGCGTTTTTATGGAATTTTTAACCAATGAATTTACCTATCCCTCCGCTTCGGGGCTTTGTGATATATTCGCCCAAAGTGCCGCCCCCGCCGATTTCGGTGCGGTCAAGGGCGTGGTGCAAATTGCCCACGGTATGGCGGAGTATTCCAACCGCTACGCCCGTTTTGCTATGGAGCTTTGCAAGCGCGGCTATGCCGTCTATATCAACGACCATTTGGGGCACGGCTGTTCTGTCGCCGGCGAGGACGAACGCGGCTATTTCGGTGATGACGGCGCAAACAGCCTTGTGGAAGATATGAAACAACTGACCGACATTGCGCGGCAGGAATACCCCAATCTCCCCGTATATCTGTTCGGCCACAGCATGGGCTCATTTTTGGCGCGTAAATACACGGCCAAATACGGTCACACCTTGGACGGCGTCATTTACTGCGGGACAAGCGGTGCAAACCCCGCGGCGGGTATGGGTATCGCGCTTGTCAACTATATGATTAAACGAGAGGGTGCACTGTACCGTTCCGCCTTTGTGGACAATATGGCATTCGGCACTTACAATAAAAAAACCGCCAAAAACACCAAATTTGACTGGCTTTCGCGAGATGAAAAAGAAGTCAACAAATATATTGAGGACGATAACTGCGGCTTTTTGTTCACTTTAGGCGGGTTTAAGACGCTGTTTTCGCTGTTAAAAGAGATTTCCGGCAAGGTTTGGTACAACACTGTGCCTGCAGATTTGCAGATTTTACTGATTGCAGGCGACAAAGACCCCGTCGGCGAATACGGCAAGGGCGTGACGGAGGTTTACAAAACCCTGCGCAAAACCGGCCACACAAATACCGTGATGAAGCTGTACCCCGAAGCGCGCCACGAGTTACTCAATGAACTGAACCGCGAAGAGGTTACCGAGGATATTCTCCGTTGGCTGGACGCGCGCACGCAAGCGCAAGCGAAACAAGAGCCTGCACCCGCCGACGAAACGGCAGAACCTGACGCGGCAAACGGCGAAGAAGGCTAACGCACTGTTGTCAAAATTCACAAAGCACGGGTGCAAAAATCGTTGAAGTTGTCAATCTCTCCAATCTTGAAAAATCATAAGATTTTCCCTTGATTTTCTTTGTCAAAAAAAGTAGAATAGCAATGTGATTTTTACTGACGGAGGTATCGGCTGTGCTGTACTTGTGCACGAATGGGCATAACAATTTCATCAGCCGAATGCTTGCGGCGGGGTTGTGCGAATTCTACGAACGAGTTGCGCAAAAAATGAAATACACAAACAAAATCTGTCTGTCTGCGGCGTAGTGTAACCTACGCCGTTTTGTGTTTTTTTAAGCATTTTGTGAGGTAAGAAGTATGAAAAAAGTAGCGATTGTTATGGGGTCGGACAGCGACCTGCCGATTGCCGAAAAGGCGGCGGCGCAGTTAAAGGAATTGGATATTCCGTTTGAAGTGCATGTAATGTCGGCGCATCGCACGCCCGACGAAGCCTGCAATTTTGCAAAACAGGCAAAAGCCAACGGCTTTGGGGTGCTTATCTCGATTGCCGGTATGGCGGCGCACTTGGGCGGCGTTTTGGCGGCAAACACCACCTTGCCGATTATCGGCGTGCCGGGCAAATCCTCGTTTGAAGGCTTGGACGCCTTGCTTGCCACCGTGCAAATGCCGTCGGGCATTCCCGTGGCAACCGTAGCGGTAAACGGCTCGAAAAACGCGGCGATTTTGGCGGCGCAAATGCTCGCCCTCTCTGATCAAGAATTAGACGCCAAACTCGTCAAAATGCGTGCAGATATGGCGGACGAAGTCCGCGCAAAAGATGCAAAGATTTCGGCGCAGTTTGCACAGTAACTTAAAAACCGCAAACCATAAGGATATGAAAATAAAAGGAGTTCAGTAAAATGGAAAAGTTAGAACAGTTGTATGAAGGCAAAGCCAAAAAGGTATTTAAAACCGACGACCCCGAACTGTTAATCGTGGATTACAAAGACGATGCCACCGCCTTTAACGGCGAGAAAAAAGGCACGATTATGGGCAAAGGCGTGGTGAACAACCGTATGACCAACCATGTGTTTGCAAAGTTGGAAGAGGCGGGCGTGCCCACGCACCTCGTCAAAGAGCTTTCCGACCGTGAAACCTTGGTGAAAAAGGTTTCGATTGTGCCGTTGGAAGTGATTGTCCGCAATGTGGCGGCAGGCAGTTTTTCCAAACGCATGGGCGTCGCAGAGGGTACAGAGCTTCTCTGCCCGATTTTGGAATTCAGCTATAAAAATGATGACCTCGGCGACCCGTTCATCAATGACGATTACGCGCTTGCGTTGGGTCTTGCCACACAGGAAGAAATCGACACCATCAAAACCTACACCCGCAAGGTCAACGAATTCTTAAAAGGCTATTTCCTCGCCGCAGGTATGAAACTGATTGACTTTAAAATTGAATTCGGCAAAACGAGCGACGGCACGATTATTTTGGCCGACGAAATTTCGCCCGACACCTGCCGTTTGTGGGATGTCAACACCAACGAAAAACTTGACAAAGACCGTTTCCGCCGCGATATGGGCAATGTCGAAGAAGCGTACAACGAAGTGTTCAAGCGCCTCGGTCTTGCGTAAGAAAACGGAAATCTGTTTATAAAGAGGTATACTATGTTCGATACCATTCACGAAGAATGCGGCGTATTCGGTATTTACAGCGAGAAAGCCACCGATGTCGCCATGAGCGCATACTATGCGCTGTTTGCTTTACAGCACCGCGGACAGGAAAGCTGCGGCATTGCCGTCAATGATGACGGCATCATTTCCTGCCACAAAAGCGCAGGGCTTGTCAACGATGTGTTTAAAAAGGATACGCTTGACGCTTTGGGGCAAGGGCAAATGGCTGTGGGGCATGTGCGCTACGGCACTACGGGCTCGGGCGGTATTGCCAACGCACAGCCAATGGTTGTCAACCACATTAAGGGCAGTATGGCATTGGCACACAACGGCAACCTGACTAACTCCGCAGAACTGCGCGAAGCGCTCGAAATGAACGGCTCGATTTTCCATTCGACCAGCGACACGGAGGTTATCTCCTACGTCATTACGAAAGAGCGCATTTCCGCGCCGTCTATTGAAGCGGCGGTCTTTTC
>JBJEPR010000113.1:0-3791 GCA_051881335.1 Candidatus Fimenecus sp.
ACGGAAAACGAAGAAAACCCCGCACAGACGAGGAAGGAAACTGCCCAAACGCTGTCGGTTTCTTTGCCGTATTACGAAAGCGATTCGTTCAATCCGTATTACGCCGTCAGCACGGAAAACCGTGCCCTTGCTTCGCTGTTTTGCGAGCCGCTTTACCGCGTGCATACGGACTATTCAGCGCAAGGCGTACTTGCCGCAAGCCTGGACGGCGGCGGGACTTCGTATACCGTGACGCTGAAAAATGCTGTGTTTTCCAACGGGAAATCGGTGACAGCGGCAGATGTTGTCTATTCGTTCAATCTCGCCAAAAACAGCGAATGGTACGGGACGCGCCTTGCCAATGTCCAATCTGCAAAAGCACAGGGCAATGCTGTGGTTTTTACGCTTTCTGCGCCGGAGCGCTACTTTGAAAATTTGCTGACCTTCCCCGTGGTGCAACAGGGCACGGCGGATACGGCCGACGCAGTACCCGTCGGGTCGGGCGCGTTTATTCTGTCGGCAGACGGTACGGCGACAGACAATCTGCACGCCGAGCGCGGTGCGGTGCAGTCGGTTCAGCTTGTGCATATCAAAGACGCAAGCCATCTTGGCAATGCGCTGGAAATCGGCAATATTGATTTTGTATTTGACGATTTTGCGGACGGAGATTATACGCGCATCGTCGCGCAGAATACCTTTGTCACGATGAACAATCTGGTGTATCTCGGCATCAACTGCACGGCGGGTGCGCTGACCTCGGCGGCGGTGCGCACGGCGATTTATTACGCGGCGGACAAGGACAATGTCGCCGCTTCGGCGTATCGCGGCTGTGCCGAAAGTGCCGCATTGCCGTTCCACCCTGCGTTTTGCAAAGCACAGGCGCTGTCCCTCGGACAGACGGCGGCGGACACAGCACGCGCGTCGGAAATCCTCAGTAAAATCGGCTATAACCGTTACGACAAAAACGGGCGGCTCACGAACGGGCAGAACACCTTGGAAATGACGATTTTGGTCAACGGTTCAAACGGATTCCGCCTTTCGGCGGCATATGCTTTGGCGGAAAATCTCAATGCGGCGGGCTTCTCGGTTACGGTAGAAAATGTCAGTGACGAGGTTTACAGCGCGCGGATTGCCTCGGGCGCATTTACGCTGTATATCGGAGAGATTAAACTCAGTGAAAATTTAAGCCTTGCCCCGTTCTTCGGCGGCGCGGCGTCGGCAGGCGCGGATACCGCTTTGCCCGTGTATGCCGCTTACACTGCGTTTTCGGCGGGCGAGATTTCCCTTTCGGAATTTGCAAACGCCTTTTTGGACGATATGCCCTTTGTGCCGCTCTGCTACCGCGCGGGGCTTGCGGCATACAGCCGCGGCATAATGCCGGATTTCTCTGCGGCTGCATACGACATTTACGGGGATATTACCCTGTGGACGGCCGTATAAAAAGGCAAAATGTTTGCAAAAATGTGCAAATACTGTTCAAAAAACTGTCAAAATGTTTTGTAAAAATGATTGACGGCGCTTTTGGTTCGTTGTATAATAATGTACCAATGCTGTTGCCGACAAATCCATTTCAAAAGGAGTGCTTTCTGTGATTAAAATCGAAAACCATTTGGGAAATATCGAAATTAACGATGCATATTTTTCCGATTTAATCGGGCATACCGTGACCTCCTGCTTCGGTGTTGCCGGTATGGCAAACAGCGGTGCTACGCAAGGGCTTCGCGCATTTTTCTTTCGCGGCAGAAATTACCTGGACCAAGGCGTGCAGGTGAAATCCGCCGGTACGGATTTGCTGATTGATTTGCACATTTTCGTCACCTACGGCGTCAATATTTCCGCGATTGCAGACAGCATTGTCAACAAAGTGCGCTACACCGTCGAGCAAGCGACGGGGCTTACCGTCAACAAAGTCAATGTATTTGTAGACGGTATGAAGGAATAAGGAGTATTAGAGAATGGTACTTACAGGTGAAAGCTTAAAAAACGCCTTTATTTCGGGCGCAAACAATATTCAAAATCACAAAAAAGATGTGGACGCGCTCAATGTGTTCCCCGTGCCGGACGGCGACACGGGTACGAATATGTCCATGACCATCGGCGCGGCGGTGCGTGAATTGCAGGTCTTGGGCGAAGCGGATGTCGCTACGGTTTCCAAAAAAGCGGCGGCGGCGCTTCTGCGCGGTGCGCGCGGAAATTCGGGCGTGATTTTATCTTTGATTTTCCGCGGGCTGTCAAAGGGCTTGAAGGGCTTGGAAACCGCCGACGGCGTCCAGCTTGCGGCGGCACTTGACCTCGGGCGAGAGGCGGCGTACAAAGCCGTAATGAAGCCGACCGAGGGCACGATTTTGACCGTGGTTCGCTTGGCTTCGGCAGAGGCGGTTGCCTCGAAAGAAACCGATTACAAAAAGGTGATGGAAATCATCTGTACTGCGGCAAATGATGCGCTTCAAAAAACCCCCGAAATGCTCCCCGTTTTGAAAGAGGCGGGCGTAGTGGACGCCGGCGGACAGGGCTTCCTCTATATTTTAGAGGGAATGAAAAGCTATCTGTTAGACGGCGTGATGATTGAAAATCTGGACGAAGCGGCAAACGGCGCCAAAGGCGACGCGGCGAAAGAGATCCCGCAGGTGCAATACGGCTACCGCTGCGCGTTCACCGTGCACAAAACAAAAGACGCAAAATCCGGCACGCCGAAATTAAAAGCGTATTTGGAGTCGGTCGGCGGCGAAGTCTCGGTGGCGGAGAGCGGTGACTCAATTCGGGTGCAGATTTGCACGGACGCGCCGGGGAATGTGTTGCAAAGTGCGTTGGACTGCGGGTATTTAACCGATATACAAATTGAAAATATCCGCGAAGTAAAAACGGCACAGCCCTCTGCGGCAAAAGATACAAACGCAGAGAAACCGTTAGAATCCGACGAAGCGGCGCAAACGGACGCACCGCTTACGCGCGCCGAGCCCGAAAAGGAATACGGCTTTGTGGCTGTGGCGGCGGGCGACGGCGTCACGCAGTTATTCAAAGAACTGGGAGCGGATATTGTGGTGTCGGGCGGGCAGACCATGAACCCGAGCACCGACGATATTTTGCACGCTGTCGAGGCTACGCCCGCACGCCATGTGTTTGTGTTGCCGAACAACAAAAATATCATTATGGCGGCGGAACAGACCGTCAACCTTGCCGACCGCGGCGTGAGTGTGCTGAGCACCAAAACCATTCCGCAGGGCATTACGGCGATGCTGTCCTTTGACCCGTCGGCAAGCCCCGAGGAAAATCACCTGCAAATGATGAAGGGCGCCGAGAGCGTGCACACCGCACAGGTGACCTTTGCCGCGCGCGACAGCGAAATGAGCGGCGAGCGTATCAAAAAAGGGCAAATCCTCGGTATGGAGGACGGCAAAATCACTTTGGTAGACAACGATTTGGTCGATGTCGCTTACCGCGTGACGCGCCGTCTTGTGAAAAAGTACAACGGCTCGATTATCACGATTTTGTACGGTGAAGAAACCGAAGAAGTGCTTGCAAATGCGCTTTGCGAGCGTTTGCAGGGTCGCTTCCCGAATGCGGAAATCAATGTGATTAACGGCGGTCAGCCGGTGTATTACTTTATCGTATCCGTCGAATAAAAAGAGGATTCGTTATGCAACTGAAATCCGATATCAAATATGTAAAGGGTGTCGGGCCGACGCGTGCCGAAGCGTTTTATAAACTTTCGGTGCCGTCGGTCGGCGCCCTTTTGCGCTATTATCCGCGCGCGTATGAGGATTGGAGTCAAATTGTGCCGATACGCGATTTACAGGCGGGCGAAAATGCCT
>JBJEPR010000114.1:0-17147 GCA_051881335.1 Candidatus Fimenecus sp.
TGGAATATAAATGTAAAATGCTTGTCATTCTGAACGGAGTGAAGTTCCGCAAAATTACAGCAAAATAAAAATTTGTCATCCTGAGCGAAGCGAAGGATCTCAAAAACGAAGTGCAAAGGAAAAGAGATTCTTCGCCTGACGGCTCAGAATGACAAACGGGCGGGCGCGGAGACCCGCCTCTACAACGGGGCGCCGGGTCGTCGCCCCCTACGCACGAAATCTATTGCGTGCGTAGGGAACGGACTTGTCCGTTCCACAAAATTACAGCAAAATAAAAATTTGTCATTCTGAGCGAAGCGAAGAATCTCAAACAGCACAAAGTATATACTGCGCGAAACGAGATTCTTCGCCTGACGGCTCAGAATGACAAGTAATCCACGGCAGGAATGAACACAATGGAAACCTTTGATATTGCAAAACTGAAAGTACAGTTTGACGCGCGCGGTGCGCTTTTGTATGACCGCTCGCGGGCATACCTGTGCGCGCCGACGGAAACGCCCGATATGGTGCTCGACTTGCCGGAGGATTTCTTTCAAAAAAAGCACGAACAATACCCGCAATTAACGCTCGACGAATGCCGCTATGTGTGGACGGGGGAGGCGTTTTATGCGCGGCTTTTGCGGTTTTCGGGGCTGTTAATGCACGCCTCGTGCGTGGAAAAGGACGAATACGCCTATTTGTTTTCCGCCAAAAGCGGCACAGGCAAATCTACCCACACAGCACTGTGGCTGAAAGCCTATGAGAATACGCGGATTATCAATGACGACAAGCCCGCACTTCGCAAAATCGACGGGCGGTTTTGCGCCTGCGGCACGCCGTTCAGCGGCAAATACGACATCAGCGAAAATGTGCAAATTCCCGTGCGCGCCCTCGTATTTTTACAGCGCGGTGCGGAAAATAAAATTGAGCGAATTACGCCCGACAAGGCAATCCCCCTGTTTTTGTCGCAAACTTTACGCCCGCCTGTGGCGGATGTGATGGCGATTATGCTTGATACCTTGGGGGAACTGCTCGAAGCGGTGCCCGCATTCCAACTTACCTGCAATATGGACATTTCGGCGGCGCATACCGCCTTTGAGGGCATAGAGAAATTTTATCAACAAAACGGTGAACAGTATGAAGATTAAAGAC
The DNA here is from genome assembly GCA_051881335.1 of Candidatus Fimenecus sp. GTDB lineage: Bacteria > Bacillota > Clostridia > Oscillospirales > Acutalibacteraceae > Fimenecus. The sequence continues at coordinate 1,132 of JBJEPR010000114.1, forward strand.
GGATTTTTACTGCGCGAGGTCGCAGGCAGTTTTATCGTAGTGCCCGTGGGCGATGCGACGGTGGATTTCGGCGGTATGATGACCTTAAATCCCGTCGGGGCATTTGTCTGGCGCGCGATGGAAACGGAAACGGACGAAATCACGATTGTGGAAAAAATTTTGGCGGAATATGAAATCGACCGTGAAACCGCCGCGCGTGATGTGCACATTTATGTGGAAAAACTGCGCGAAGCGGGACTTTTAGAGGGATAAACGATGGAGAAAAAGCGCGTCAACCTCGCAGAAATGCTGCCGATTATCGAGGAAACGCTTGCGGCGGGCGGTACGGTCAAATTGCCCATTACGGGCACGAGCATGTTGCCCTTGCTTCGGTGCGGGCGCGATACGGTGACGCTGACGGCGGTGACTTCGCCTTTAAAAAAGTATGATTTGCCGCTGTATCGCCGCAAAGACGGCGCATTTGTTCTGCACCGTGTGGTGAAAGTCCAAGCGAACGGTACTTACACGATGTGCGGAGATAATCAATGGGTGAAAGAGACGGGGATTTGCCAAGAGCAACTCATCGGCGTGGTTTGCGAAATCACCCGAAACGGCAAAACCTTCTCGGTGCAAAGCCCGAACTATAAATTGTATGTGCGCGTGTGGCATATGCTGTTGCCCGTGCGCAAATATCTTGTGAAACTGCGGGGGAAGCTGTCAAAATGAAGCAAAACACTGCGCGCAAGTGGATATGGCAGACCGCAAAGCCCCAACTGCCGTTTTTGGTGCTGCTGATTTTCGGCAACGCCCTTTCTTCGGTGTGCGCGGTTTCGGTGGCGCTGTTTTCCAAATGGATTGTGGACGCGGCGCAAAACGGCGATTTGGACCGCCTTTTAAAAACCGGTCTCGGTTTACTTGCCATTGTGATTTTGCAAATTGCCTTACGCATTTTGGATAACAGCCTTTCCGTGCGCATTTCCGGCAAACTCGAAATGGCGTGCAAGCGGCGGCTGTTCTCGGCGATACTGCAAAAGGAATATTCTGCGGTGACCGGCTATCACTCGGGCGAGCTGATGACGCGCCTGACTTCGGACATCACCGTGGTGACGAACAATGCCACCGTGCTTTTGCCCACGGCAACGGCGATGGTGACGCGGCTCGTTTTTGCATTTGCGGTGATTGTTTCGCTCGATGTGCGTTTTGCGCTTTTGCTTTTGGCGGCAGGCGTTTTGATGTTTGTGTTTACAAGAGCTTTCCGCAGGAAAATTAAAAAATTGCATAAAACGGTACAAGCGTCGGACGGGCGTTTGCGCGCGTTTTTGCAGGAGTCGATTGAAAGCCTGTTGGCAGTGCAGGTGTTCGGCGTGCAGGACAAGGTGATGCGCGAAGCCGATGTGCGGCAAACCGAGAACTTTGACGCAAAAATCCGCCGCAACCGTTGGTCGATTGCCGCGAATGCCGGCTTTTTGGCGGTGTTTTCGTTTGGCACGCTGGTGACGCTCCTTTGGTGCGGCTGGCGTCTCGCGGCGGGCGCGATTACCTTCGGTACGCTGACGGCGCTTTTGCAGTTGGTCAATCAGGTGCAAACACCGCTGACCAATCTGTCGGGGCTGATGCCGAAATATTATTCGATGCTTTCCTCTGCCGAACGGCTGTTGGAAATTGAAGCACTGCCCGACGAAGCGCAAACCGGCATAAAGACGATTCCCACGAAAGACTTCGAGTCGGCGCGTTTTCGCGGCGTTTCGTTTGCCTATGGGCAAAACGAAGTGTTCACGGATGCCGATTTTGAAATCCGCAAAAATGATTTTGTTGTTATATCGGGTATATCGGGTATCGGTAAAAGCACGCTGTTTAAACTGCTGTTGGGTGTGCTCACCCCCGACAGCGGCGAAATTACCGTGACGGCGGGCGGGCGCACCTACCCTGCCGACAAAAACACCCGCAGTCTTTTTGCCTATGTGCCGCAGGGCAACCTCTTGTTTTCGGGCACGGTGCGCGACAATATCCGTTTTATCAAAGAGGATGCGACCGATGAAGAGATTTTACGCGCGGCAGAGATTGCCTGTGCAGATACCTTTATTGACGAACTGCCAAAGGGCTTGGATACCCCGCTCGGCGAGGGCGGCAGAGGGCTTTCCGAAGGGCAGCTGCAGCGCATTGCCGTGGCGCGTGCGATTTTGACCGACGCGCCCGTACTGCTTTTGGATGAAGCAACGAGTGCGCTCGATGAGGAAACAGAGGCACGCTTGCTTTCAAACATCCGTGCGCTCGAAAACAAAACCTGCCTGATTATTTCCCACAAAAAAGCGGCATATGCCGTCTGTACGCGCGAACTGACTGTGAAAGACGGAACCGTTCGATCCGGTGCGTCGCACGAACAACAGGCATTTTGACGAAAAACAGACGCAATTTTTGTGAAATTTCGGAAAATAAAATTTTCTATTGCTTAAACGGGCGTTATTTGCTATAATTCATATGATTGTAAAAAACTTTGGGGAAAGGGAAATATTATGGATCAAAATTCTGTTTCCAAGACCGAACAGGAAGGCATCAGCTTTGAAGTACTGATGATTTATATTCGCAAGGTTCTGAAAAAATGGTGGGTTATCGCGCTGGCGGCGGTTGTCCTCGCGGCAGTCGGCTTCGCGGCTGCAAAACTGACCTATACGCCGCTATATTCTTCAAAAATTATGTTCGTGGCGAGCAATAAGGATACTTCCTTGATTGTTTCGGGGCAGAGCAGTGCGGACCTGAACGCTTCCGTCACTTTGGCGGAAAGCTATAAATATGTTTTCACCACTACGGCGCTGACCTCAAAGGTTGCGAACAACTGCGGCTATAAGGTCACGGCAGAGCAGGTGAAAAGCTTTGTCTCCGTGCAGTCCGTCGAAGACACGATGATTGTGTATCTGACTGTGACGACCACCGACCCGGAGGTCTCTTACGCCATTGCCAATACATATATGCGTTTTTATGAAGAAACCATTGCCGACGCATTCCCCAGCACAACGCTGAAGGCGATTGACCCGCCGTTGCTGCCCGAAAAACCGAATGCGAACAACAGCACACTGCTGTATACCGCAATCGGCTTCTTGGCAGGCGCTGTGCTTTCCGTTTTGGCTTTGGTTGGGGCAATCATTTTGAAGGATACCATTATGAGCTCTGACGATATTAAAAACAAACTGGGGCTGAAAATCATCGGCAGCGTCAGCCATGTTTCACGCAAAGGCAAAAAGGGCGAAAAGCAGAGCCTTTTGCTGACGGACCGCCGTTCCGGCTTCGCATTTATCGAAGCGTTTAAGTTAATTCGCACGAAGCTCGAGCATACGCTTCTTCGCAAAGGGCAAAAGGTGCTGGTCGTAACCAGTACAACGGAGAATGAGGGCAAAACCACAACGGCAATCAATATTGCGCTGGCGCTTGCCAAAAACGGCAAAGAGGTCCTGCTGATTGACGGTGACTTGCGCAAGCCCGCCGTTTCGAGAGCGTTGAGCATCAATGCGGCGGAGGATACCGGCGTACTCGGCGTTGTCAACGGCAGTAAAACGCTGGCGGACTCTATTAAATATTCCGAGAAATACAATTTGTATTTGCTTTTGAACGGCAAAGGGATTCCCGATCCGTCCGAACTGCTGGCTACACAGCAGATGGAGGAAATCATCCAATCCGCGAAAAAGGAATTTGATTATGTGGTCATTGATACCGCGCCTTGCGGTGTGGTGGCAGACGCTTCGATTTTGGCCGGATTCTCCGATGCAATCGTGATGGTCATTCGGCAGGATACCGCGCCCGCGCGCCGCATTAAGCGTGCAATGGAAAATCTGGACAATTCCGGCACAGAGGTCATCGGCTGTATTTACAACGATGCAAAAACCGGTTTGGGCAACGGGAATTTCAGCCGCCGCTACGGCTATGGCTATGGGTATGGTTATGGGTACGGCTACGGCGAAAATACTTCCGAAAAATAAAAACAAAAACAAAATATTTGATTTTCGACTTGCGGTGGTCAAAAACAGACCACCGCGTTTTTCTTTTTTTAAGATTTGGCCGCGCGGGCAGACCGACCTGCAAAATATTGTGCAACAATCAAAAAATGCGAATACAGAGGACGCAAAATGCGTGCAATTCGCACAAAAAAATGCTAAAAAATTGTTGACGAAACGGGAAAAATACGGTAAAATACAATGTATATATCTATAAGTATCTTTATTGGGCGTTTTGCCGCAAACTGAGAAGCCGGAGGTTTTTTCGATTATGGATATGAATATTGATATGAAAGATTTGCTCGCAAAGCTCAAAGGCGGGCAAAAGAAGGACGCGCGTGCCGGTAGCTCTTTTGTGCAGTTCTTTGAAAAAAATCCCAAAATGAAAATCATCATTCCGGCAATTTTTCTGATTATTGCGGCTGTGGTTGCGGCGGTGTTCATCGTTTCGGGGCTGAAAACCGAAACGGATGTGGACCCGAGCGTGCAGGCGGCGGGCGCTTCGGTCGATGTGTTGCCGATGCTGGAACGGAACGAGGGCGTTTCCCTTGCGGACGGCGTTGACCCCTTTGCCGAAGATGTGATTGCCAATGCAAAGCTCACGGGTATCTTTTATAACTCCGACGGTTTCCGCACCGCAATTTTGCAAACCGAATATGCTTCCTATATCGTGCAGGTCGGTGACTATGTCGGCGATTCCACTTGGCTTGTGGAAGAAATCACCGATTCTTACGCGACCTTCTCTACGGAGGATAAGGTCCGTACCATTTATTTGTCGGGAGCCTCCGCCTCATAAAGCAGATAAACAATTTTACATAGATTTGAAAGAAAGACTATATTAGGGGGACTTACATATGACAAGTTCTAAAAAATCTCTGAAAGCGGCTTTGGTCTTTGTGCTCGCGCTGATTTTGCTGACCAACGCCGTTCTGCCGATGGCCGTTGTCGGGTCTGACAACGACGCCTCTGCCGAATATCAGTACTATTCGGTAAAATCGGGCGACACGCTGACGCGCATTGCCCAAAATTACGGTGTGACGGTCAGTGACATTATGACCGCCAACGACTTGTCCAATGCGGATAAGATTTACACCGGGCAGATTTTGAAGGTGCCGCTCAGCTCCGCATCGGCAAAGGGAAGCTCCCTGGTATCCTCACGGATTTCGATGACGGTTGTGGATGCAAACATCAAGGATGTTCTTTCCGCCATTGCCCTCAATGCCGGGTACTACATCATTATGGAGGACACCAACGGCTCTAACGAAACCGTCACCGTGGCGCTCGAAGAAATGAGCGCGCTCAAGGCGATTGACTATGTGACGCGTTTGGTCGGGATGACCTTCTTAAAGGACGGCAATACGATTTATGTCGGGACGGCTGACGCGCTGAACTCCACTTTCGTGGACAAAACCGTGCTGACGAAAATTACCTTGAATTACATCTCTGCCGAGGGGTTGCAGGCGCAGATGAACGCGCTGGGGCTTTCCGATGTGCAGATTGTCAGCACCAACAATAAAGATGAATTTTACATTTCGGGCTACCCGAAGGAATTGGCAAAGGTCTCCGAGCTGATTAAGCTGTTGGATGTCAGCTCGAATATTATGGCGGGCGGCGGTATGATTGCTTCCAACTTCACCCCCCTGGAGTTAGAGTACATTACCGCAGATGAATTTAACAGCTTGCTGAACAATTTAGGGCTCAGCACGGGGATTGTGCTTTCCTCGCGCCCCTACACACTGTATGTATATGTTACAGGTGCAAACCTAACAGATATTAAGACCATTAAGAAAATTGTGGATAAGCCGCTTTCGGGCGCAAACCTTGCCGCACAGGGCACAACTGCGGCGGACAACGGCAACAGCGGCGATGCGACAATTCCCAATACACCTGCAACGACCACCCCTTCCGGCTCCGAGCCGTCCACGGATACACCGGTTACGCCGACCGAGCCGACGACGGAAAATCTTATCCTCCGCGAAGTGGCGCTTTCCGTGATTAACCGGACCGCGGCTGTGGAAATTCTCAACAGCTTCCCGCTGGATATTACAATATACGGGCCGGAAAAGATGACCAAGAAAATTTGGATTGCCGGTACCGAAGACCAAGTGGACCAGGCAGAGGCTTATATCCGCCAGTTCGATAATGACGATTATGCCGCTTCTGTGCTCAACGACAAGCGCTTCTTCGCCTATGAATTGCAGAACTGCACCGCATCGGAAATGCTGGATAGACTGTCGGCATTGGATTTGGAGGGCGTAACCTTTAAGACCAGCACTTATGCGGCGTTGACAAAATCGCTGATTGTCTATTGTGAGCCGTACTTGGAGGAATCCGTAAAAGCACTGCTTTTGGAAATGGATACAACGGCAACCAGTGAAACCGCGAACCGTGCGATTGAGTCCACGACCAGTGCAGCTGTAGCACAGCAGCGAATTGACGCACTTTGTGCGCTGTATCCGGAATTGAGCGCGTATGAGTTCACCGTAGCGGAAATCCCGGGCAAAGACGGCGCATTGAAATGCGTAACCTATGTCAAGGCAAGCTCGGAGACAGCGGATTATATCAAAGCACTGTTCGAAGAAATGAATACGGCGGCTTAAAACGATGGGGGTGCGGGATTTCCCGCACCCTAAAGCGGTTTTCAACCAAAAAAGGAGTTGTACCTTTCGTGAATTTTACCGGAAAAGAAAGTCATTATCCCACCACGCTGACCGACCTTTTGCGAATGACAGTCGAAAAAGGCGGCTCAGACCTGCACTTGGTTTCGGGCATTGAACCGTGTATCCGAATTAACGGTGATTTATTGCGGCAGACGGATCTCCCCCCGATGCAGCCCGAAGATGTGGAGGGTATGCTTCTCTCGTTTATGAACGAGGAACAGAAAAAAGCGCTGATGGAGGATTGGGAACTTGACCTTGCGATTTCCGTTCCGGATTGTGCGCGCTTCAGAGGCAATGTCATTTTTCAGCGTGGGACGATGGCGGCGGTGTTCCGTGCCATTCCGTTTAAAATTCCCGATTTGGAAAAGTTGGGCTTGCCGCAGGACATTAAACGCCTTTGCAATCTGCCGAGAGGCTTGGTTTTGGTTACGGGGCCTACGGGCAGCGGTAAATCCACCACCCTTGCGGCGATGATTAAGTACATCAACGAACGGTACGAAACCAACATTGTAACCGTTGAGGACCCGATTGAGTTCTTACATACACACATCAAATCCACGGTGCGTCAGCGCGAAATCGGTACGGATACGCACTCCTTTGCAAACGCGTTGCGCACGGTTTTGCGTCACGACCCCGACACCATTATGATTGGTGAAATGCGTGACCCCGAAAGTATTTCCATTGCCATCACTGCGGCGGAAACCGGTCACTTGGTGTTATCAACCTTGCATACGCAGACTGCTCCGATGACCATTTCCCGTATCATTGACTCCTTCCCCGAAGGGCAAAAAGGGCAAATCCGCCAGCAGCTGGCGAATTCTTTGAAGGCGGTTATCTCGCAGCAGCTCATTCCGACCGTAAACGGCAAGGGCAGAGTACTCGCCGTTGAGTATATGACAGATACACCCAGTGTGAAAAATCTAATTCGTGAGGAAAAAGAGCATCAGCTTTACGGTACAATGCAGACCGCGCAGCTACAGGGTATGCAGACGATGGATCAGGCGCTGATTAAACTGTGCCGAGAGCAGAAAATCTCCAAAGAATCCGTCATCGAGTTTTGCGTGGATGAGAAAGAAGTCCGTCGGCTGCTTTCCACAATGGGCTATTAAGTTTTAAGGGGGCATTAAATTGGCATCCTTTACATATGACGGCTTAAACCGTCAGGGGCAAAGCATACACGGCGAGGTTGTCGCCGACAATTCCGCCGCCGCGATTGACAAACTGCGCGAGGCGGGCGTTGTCGTTACCGATATCAGCGAAAAAGTGATTAAACCTGCCAAGGTGAAGGGCGGCAAAAAGGTCACTTTGACCGATGTTTCTTTGTTCAGCCGACAAATGGCGGCGATGCTTTCCGCAGGCGTGCCGGTCACGCGCGCGTTGGCTACGCTTTCCAAGCAGACCAACAATCCGACGCTCGCGGCAGCGATTGCCGATATTGCCAAAAGCGTTGAAAGCGGCGGTACTTTGGCAGATGCGTTTGCACAATATCCTAAAATATTCAACAGGCTGTTCATTTCTATGATTGAAACCGGTGAGCTGGGCGGTATTTTGGAGCAATCCTTAATGAGCCTTTCGGTACAGCTGCAAAAAGAAAAGAATTTGAAGGACAACATCAAATCGGCTGTATCCTATCCGAAAAACATCGGCTTGTTCGCCTTGCTGTTGCTGGTTGTTATGTTGGTGGTTATGGTGCCGATGTTCCAAAAAATGATTTCCTCAGATGTGGAGCTGAACGCCCTGACGCAGTTTATCTTTAATGTTTCCGCCAGTATGCGCGGCGAATGGTATATTTGGATTTTGAGCGTGGCGGCGATTGTCGGGTTGATTATGTTTATTAAACGCACCCCGCCCGCACACCGCATTTGGGAAAACAACAAGCTACGCTTGCCGATGTTCGGCACCTTCATTACCAAGATGTGCGTGGCGCGGTTTTGCCGCACCTTTGCGACGCTGATTTCCGGCGGCGTTACCGCAGTAGAGGCATTGCAAAGCGCCGGGCCGACGGCGGGCAGTGACTTGATTGAAAAAGCCGTTACAGATGCCGTCGCCGATATTGAAGAAGGCAAAAGCATTTCCGAGTCCTTAGACAAAAGCGGACTTTTCCCGCCGATGGTTATCGGTATGATTGCCATTGGTGAGGAAGCGGGCACACTGCCCGAGCTGCTTGACAAGGTTGCGGAATTCTATGAAGAGGATGTCGAGGTTACTTCGCGAAATCTGCGTTCGATGATTGAACCGCTCGCTTTGATTTTGGTCGGCGGTTTGGTTGGTGCAATGCTGATTGCGTTGTATATGCCGATTTTCACCGCAACCACATCTACCGGCTCTTAACCTTTTCCGCGCGAAAAACCGCGCAAAGGAAATGGCATCTTACAAGCCTTGAGGGAGAATGATAGTATGGCAAAATTGAAAAGCGTAATTGGATTTGAGGTGGATACCGCCGAAATCCGCGCGATTGAACTGACCAAGACAAACGGGGCGTTTTCCGTGTTGGCATGCGGGAAAATTCCGCTTCCGGCAGGGGCGATAGAGGAAGGCTTTATCCGCGATGCAGATGCGTTCAACCAGAGCTTGGCCGAGCTTTTGCAGACCGGCAATTTCAAATCAAGCGATGTGGTTGTCGGCATAAACAATGAAAATGTGATTATGCGATATGCGTCGTTCCCGAAAGTGCCGGAGGACAAATTGCGCAATATGGTGCTACTGCAAGCGCAGGAGTTTATCCCCATTCCCGTGCAGGAAATGGAAATCGATTATGTGATTGCCGGGGAGAGCGCCAACGACGAAGAACAGCCGATGATCAATGTGCTTTTGGTCGCGGCGCGCCGCAATATGCTTGAACAGCTTATTACCGTTTTGGGCGCGTCCAAATTACAGGTTATCGATATTGATTCCTCGGTTTTGTCGGTGTGTCGCGGGCTTTCCGCTGTTGCGCCGAATAAAAAATATGCGCTTTTAAATTTGACAGATGATATTTTGAACTTCTTGGTGATTAAGGACAAGGAAATTTCTATGGTTCGTTCCATCACCATTCCCGAACGCGCCGTGGACGCGGTGAAATCAGTTTTCTCCACAGAAGCCGAGACAGTACCGCAAGAGGACTTAGACGCTGTGGGCAGTATGCTTGCCTCGGAGACCAATTCGTCCGTCAGCTATTACGCAATGCAGAATATGTCCGAGCCGATTGAGCAGATTTATTTTGTCAGTGCGGCGCGGGACGCTGAGGCTTTGGCACAGATGGTTTCCGATTCGGTTTACACCATACCGGTGGATATTCCGACCTTGTATACGGAGGAAAATTTGGGCTTAAGTCAAGCTGTTGTAAAGGAATTTGCCGGTTGCATCGGTCTTGCCATGCAGGCTTTGGAGGGATAACCGTGTTTAAAGTTAGCTTATTACCTGCCGCGTACAGAAAGCGGCTGGAGGAAAAAAAGAAAAAGGATTTGCTCGCGCGGATTGCGCTGATTGTGCTGTTGTGTTTGGCGATTGTATACGCCGGCATATTTGCCCAAGGGCAAATTTTAAATTCAAAGCTAAAAAAGCTGGAGCGGCAGAATGCGGAATTGCAACAACAGTTCCCCGCGTTACAACAGTATCAAACCATCTTTAACGATTTGCAGAGTGCAAAAAAGATGGTTGAGAGCGTCAGCCCCCAAGATCCGGAGGCCGTGGAATTTTTAACGCGGATTGCCAACAACACGCCGGATTATATCCAGATTCAGGAAATCAATTTGGAAAACTGGTTTACGGCGGGTGTTTGCACGCTGACCTGTACATGTCTCGATTACAGTGATGTTAACGACTTTAAGGCGAGCTTTGAAACGGAGGAAATGCAGGAAACGGTCAAACTGGTGCAGTTGACCAGTATTACACGCCAAGTGACGGAGAACGGCGACAAGGCCATTCACTTTACACTGGCGCTGAGTATGTCCAACGCGGTGCAGGTTCCGACGGAAGCGCCGAAATACGAAGTGGTCACGGATAAAAAGGGTGAAGTTGTAACCAACGATGCGGGCGAAACCGAAACCACAATGGTGACACAAGCGGCGACAACAGCTTCAAGCGAGGACAGCGCTGAAAGCGCATCGCAGAATTAAGGAGGTGTTCCGACAATGGCATTTAATATTAATGTAAAGAAAAAGGACAGCGGAGCGCCTGCCGACAAGAAAAACATTTTAGAGGATATTCGCGTATTTGTGGCACTGATGGCGATTGCCTGTATCGGGCTTATCGTGCTGATTGTATTCGGCGTGAAATCCAACGAAGAAATTAAAACGGATATCGCGCAGGAAAAGAAAACTTATCAGGAAAGCCAGCTGTCCATCGCCAACTTAAAGGCTTTGCAATCGCGCAGTGCGGAGTTTGAAGCGCAGCGCGATATGTATAACGCGATGATTCCCGAAACACAGGACCGTCAAGCGGTTATGATTGAGATGGAACAGCGTGTGGAAACGGCAAACTGCACCTTGAAGGACCTGAGCTTCGGCGGAGATGCGGCGATCGGCGGAAATACAACCACTTCGACAACCGCTTCTACAAGCACAGGTCTTGTGAAAGAGTTACAGGTAATTATGACCGTACGCGGTACATACACCGACATTATGGGGCTTTGTAATACATTGGTCACCGATGAGGAACTGATGCGTATTGACGCCATTCAAATGAAACCATTGTCAAAAAGCGATGAAAAGGAAGCCACCATAACTTTAGTCAAATTTTCCAAGAATTAAAGATACGAAAGCATAGGAGATAGAATAGCATGGCGAATGCAGCATTGTTCCCCGGAAGTATTTGCTCGAGACTGGTCGACGCAGGTATTGTCACCGAGGCGCAGGTGGAAGAAGCACTTGAAATTCAAAAAACCAGCAAAGCGCTTATTGGCAGCATCCTGACACAGCTCGGGTACTGTACCGAAGAGGATATTGCGCGGATTTTGGCGCAAAAAACCGGCTATCGGTATGTTTCCATTGACGAAATCGGGGTCAATGTTGCGGCGGCGAACTTAATCACGCCCGAAACAGCGGTGCGCAACAATGTTTTGCCGCTGTATCAAGAAGACAAGACGCTGTATGTCGCTATGAAAAATCCCAACGACATAATCACGATTGACAACCTGCACTTAATGACGGGCTTAGAGATTTGTCCGTTGGTTGTTTCCGATATGGAGCTTGCGGCGGCGATTGAAAACTTCGCCAATATGAACTCCGCGGTTGACAGCTACGACGAGGACGATTTGCCCGATATGCCGGAGGAGTCTGAGGAGCTTTCCATTGACGATAAGCCTGCGGTGCAGTTGGTCAACCAAATTATCAACAATGCAATTAAAAGCGGCGCGTCCGATGTGCATGTCGAAGCACTCGAAAAAATGATGCGCGTGCGCTTCCGTATCGACGGCGTTTTGCAGGAGGTTATGCAAAATCCGATTAAGATTTTCCCGTCGGTTGTGTCCCGCGTTAAGGTTTTGGGCGGTATGGATATTGCCGAAAAGCGTATCCCGCAGGACGGCCGTGCGACAGTGCGGTATGAGGATAAAACACTTGATGTCCGTATTGCAACGATGCCCACGGTGTACGGCGAAAAGATTGTTATGCGTTTGTTGGAGCGTAACAAAGGGAATGTTACCATTAAAGATATTCACTTCTCCGAGCGGCAGTTCCCCCGATTTGATAAGGCGATTCATATGCCGTACGGCTTCGTGCTGGTTACAGGGCCTACCGGTAGCGGTAAATCCACAACCTTGTATGCTACCTTAGCGGAAATCAGCACACTGGAAAAGAATGTTATCACACTGGAAGACCCCGTTGAGCGCCGTATGGCAGGCATCAACCAGGTGCAAATGAACAACCGTGCAGGTATGACCTTTGCCGCGGCACTTCGTTCGGTTTTGCGTTCCGACCCCGATATCGTGATGGTCGGTGAAATCCGTGACGGTGAAACTGCAAAAATCGCCGTCGAAGCCGCACTTACAGGCCATATGGTTTTATCTACTCTGCATACCAACGACGCGGCAGGCGCGGTTACGCGTTTGGAGGAAATGGGCGTGGAGCCGTTCCTGACGGCTTCGTCTTTGGTGGGGGTGCTTGCACAGCGTCTTGTGCGTAAGCTCTGCCCGAAGTGTAAAGAGGAGTATACGCTGACGCGGGAGGAAATGCTCAAAATTTTGCCCGACTTCCCGGTAGACCAGTACCCGCAGGAAACGTATACCGTTTACAAGCCGAAAGGGTGCTTGACCTGCAATAATACGGGCTACAAAGGGCGCGAAGCGGTATTTGAGTTCCTCACCGTAACCGAGGAAATGAAAAAAATGATTTTGGACCGTGCAAACGGTGCGGATATTAAAGCGCTTGCAATCGAGCAAGGGATGCATACCTTAAAGGACGAGGGTATTTATAAGGTAATGCAGGGCAGAACTTCGATAGAGGAACTGTTACGCGTTATCGTTTAAGATTTCGACTTTTGCGGCAAGGATGGCGGAGGTGACCGAAATGAAGCAACAATTAAAAGACAACCGCGGTGTTGCGCTGTCTATGGTGATGATTTTGCTGTCGGTTATGACGGTGCTCGGCGGCGTGATTTATGCATATACGATGCAATCTCTCAAGACCTTGCAGTTCGGTACGGACCGGCAAAAGGCGGAATATTTGGCGCGTTCGGGCATTGAAGCGTCTGTTTTTATGTATCAGGACGCTATGCTGAAATACAATGATGTGGACGAAATCAAGGATTTCATTGACGCTTCGCACGATGACGGCAATGACAGTACCGATGAAACGATAACCACAAACTGGGTATATTTGCTGAAAGACGGCAGTACCTATGTGGACGGCGGCAGCGGCGACGAGCCGACCCCGCCGGCAGAGGACTATATTGGGTACTACCGCGTCACCATTACGAATGACCAAAAAAAATATGAAATGCCGAACGGCAGTGGCTCGACTGAGGTCAAAACGGAATATATCAAGCGGTTTACCTCCGTCGGGTATTGCGGGGATTCTGCTGCCACGAAAAAGGCATATATTGTGCCGTTGGTGGATATCACCGGTAAAGGCTGGATTGCCTCAAACGGCGTGATTCAGCTGGAAGACGCCGTAAGCGATGAAACCTCCATTATTGCAACGGGGACCATTTCGATTGACTGCGGTTTGATTGACGATTTGCTGTCCTCTTTACGCAGCTTGTTCGACCCGGAGGGCAAATATATCAACGGGCGAATTAAAAACCAGCCGTTACAGCTCGGATGTACTTCGGGCAATATGGTGATTGCAAAGCCCGAGGCGTCCGACTCCATTCGCTTTGCCAGTGACGGAAAAGACCATATTTCGGGCTTTATATCCCTTTCCAATCTGTTTGTGGAATGTGATATTGATGTCGAGCCGGAGCGCACGCATTTTAATGCGCTGTATTTGCGCGGCAATGAGATTGTGATTGACGGCGAAATCAATATGTATGTTTATGACCCGGGGACCAATAACGCGAACAGCTTGACCAGCGCGATTACGGGTATCGCGCAGAAAATCGCGCGAAACTATCGGTATTCCACCGTGGTGCTCGGCACGCCTTCCACCGTGGCGACCTCGGTTGCAGATCCGTTGCCGACCACAATGGGAGGCCTCGGCGAATGCGGCAAGGTGTATTTCGGCGGCGATGTCTATGTGAATTTGATTTCGCGTACGACCACGCGGAAATACAAGGTGTTTTCCGCCGGCGATATTTGCTATTTCGACGGGGATTTTGAAATGCAGGATGAACCGTACGGCGTGGACCTTTTGAAATATTTTTTAGATACGGCGATTGAAGAGGGAAACTACTCCTCTACGGTGTTGCGGCAGTTTGAACGCACACGGCAGTTCTATTATCCCGATGCGACGGAGCAGGAGACCTATTCCAATGACCAAAACGGCACTACACCGCCGAGTATGCGGAAAATTGATATTGAAAAGAATAAACCGTACGATACTATTGTAGACACCGTCTTGCCGAGCGCGGGCGACGCGTCTTACATTATTTGGGAATAATCGGATTACGCGCTTTTAGAGTGAAGAAAGGAGCAAACGGTATGAAAACAAGCTGTGCCGCTGCCGTCAAACGGTTACGCGGGAACGCAGGTATGACACTGACAGAAATGTTGGTTGCAATGGCTGTTTTGATGATTGCAATTATGTGCTTTCTGCCGTTGGCGCAAAGTTCGTATAATAATATTCATACGGTTGGCGAAAAAACAAAGTCTAATTATAAGTCGATCGGCTTAATTGAGCGCTTAATCGGCAATACGGGCGCGAACGGAGACTATGAGGTTTCTACCGCTGATGTGCCGCTTAAAATGCGGGCAGGGTCTGTCGCTATTCAGGCAAATTCCTCCTCTTTACAGAGCATCGACGGCGTTTCCATTACTTCTACGCCCGAAAATGCGGAAGCCGGCTTTACGACCTTTATTTGTGACTCGGTTACGGCCAAAATGGTGTGCTACCCGTCGCATATTTCTGACGATTTCCGCACAAAAACCATTACGCTGTATGCCTCGGGCTTTCGGTTTTCCAGCATCAACGAATTTGAGATTTACTATACCGATTCTTCCGGAAATTTGCAGGTTGTGCCGGGTACATACAACGATACAAACCCCTATTGCCGGTTAAAAATCGACAAGGATAATGCGTCCATCGTGTCTTTGACACTGGTTGGCGACAACAATGTTATCTGCTTTGAAAATTCCCCCTTGGTCATTAAATACCGTGTGTACGAGCTAACGGTGGAAATTGACGCGCCGACGGTCATTATGGTCGGCGAGCAGGCCGCAGACGGCAACTACTATTATTATGTTACCAGCGGTGAGCTGGACGAAGACGGCAATCTCGATATTATCCGTAAAAAGATGAACAGCGTGGACCCGCTCGGCAAGCTCAGCGGGAATGTCACCTTGACCTCCGCGATGAACGATGTCGAGTGGGTTGCCGCCGGCGAGGGCGACGACGGACAAGGCGGCACAAACGAATACGGTTATTATGTGATGTGCGGTGATAACGGGCAAATCCGTCGTTTCTGGAAAAACCCCACAACCGGGAACTACGGCTGGGGCGGTGACTGGACCATTGCGCACGAGTACTACTATAACAACGGCTCTGTCACCACAACGGATAAACAGGTATATGACACAACGGTAGACTCAAGCTATGTCTATGTGCAGGACCCGAAACTGGCAAACGGCATTTGCTTGCTGGAAAACCACACCTTTGACGATTATCAATCTAAATTTGACATTTGGGACAGTGTGTATACGCAAACCGTGTTTACCATCAATGCGCTGGAAAAACATCCGGATATTGAGGTGTATACGGCGGGCGACTCTCTGTACATCCGAAACGCAGGAACAGACAGCTCTTCAAAATCTTACTAT
>JBJEPR010000115.1:0-3761 GCA_051881335.1 Candidatus Fimenecus sp.
ATAAATGCCTTTATCGGCGTTACAGCAGGAGGTGTAAAGCGTGATTTCATACTTCCCCTCCCCGACATCGCAACAGCCGCGCTGTTGGTCAACCGAGCCTAAAATATGGAAAAATTGACTGACACTTTCACTTTCGCTGTCGCCCGAAACGGAATGCATTTTGGTAAACGCTACGCGGACAAACCGAGACTGCGAGGACAAATCCCCCGGCAAACCTATGCCGCCCATACCGCGGCTGTATGTGTAAAGCGGCAGGCTTTCGGCAAAGTGATTTTCGGGTGACTTCGGGGACAGGTGCATATAATCGTTCAGACGGAACATCTGCTCGGGAAACGGCGGATTGTTTGTAAGCACCCCGACGGGATTGTCATAGATTTTTAAGCCGTCTTGGACCGATTCCACCGTGATAGCTTCGTTGCGGTCGGCGAGAATCCAATGCAGTTGTGCCACAGGGAGTTTCGCGCTGAACGGCGTATCGGTCAAATTGAGATTTTGCAGTTTCTCGCGCGCCTGTTTGACATCGGCGCACTGCCCCAAAATCCACGCGATAAACTCAAACTGCGCAATATTGTCTTTGCCCGCTTCGGGCTTACGGTACACGGCGTTGCCCACAAAATTCAAGCCCGCCATACAAAGCCCTTTTTCGTTCATCGCGTCATAATAAAGCGGCGTATTTTCCACCACGCACGCCATACCGATTATAGCATAATGGCTTTGCAGTGTCTCGGCGTCACGAAACGAAAACGGATAATTGCGCGGGGTTACAACCAATTCGTCGCCGTAGGAAAACTCATAGTCGAGCGTTCTGCCGAAATAAAAGTCCTTCGTTTTATAAGTTGCCGCCGTGCACATAAAAAAGCCTCCGTATTGTTTATTTTCTGCATAGTATTGTAGCACAAAGCGCTGATGCTTTCAATAGTTTGGCGCCGATGCAGGTTGTTATGCATCGGCGCCGAATGGCTTTTGTTATTACCGTTACCCTAAAATTCTGCCGTCTGTGGATATGGTCACGACACGCCACGGCAAGAATTTACCGCTTGCCTGCAAGGCGCGCTTCACAGCGTTTTCAATGCCGCCGCAACAGGGCACCTCCATACGCACAACCGTTACGCTTTTCAAATTGTTATTTGCAAGAATCTGCGTCAGTTTTTCGGCGTAATCGCCCTCATCCAACTTCGGACAGCCGACAAGCGTAATATGATTGCGGATAAAGTCGCGGTGGAAATTGCCGTACGCAAAAGCGGTGCAATCGGCGGCGACCAACAGATTTGCATTGTCAAAATACGGCGCGTTGACGGGCACCAATTTGATTTGCACGGGCCACTGCAGCAGTTCGCTTTGCGCAGGGGCGGCAGATTGTGCGGGCGTTTCTGCGGCAGTGCGCCGTAACGCTTTGGAATGCGTACCCGGACAGCCGCACGGTAAAGCTTCGCTTTGCACTTTGCTTAGCATTGCTCTCTTTACCGCCGCTTCGTTATAGGCGGGAGCTTCGCGTTCTTCAAACGAAATTGCGTCTGTCGGGCAAGCAGGCAAACAGTCGCCCAAACCGTCGCAGTAATCCTCGCGCATCAGTTTGGCTTTGCCGTCCACCATAGCGATTGCACCCTCGTGACACGCTTCGGCGCACGCGCCGCAGCCAATGCATTTTTCTTCGTCTATTTTGATAATTTTTCGAATCATTTTTGTTTCCTCCTTACTGATTTGTGTATAGCGTACTATAATCCGCGCAAACTGTATGTTGAAAATACAACAAAAGAGAGGATTTTATGCAGGAAACTGTTGGAATTTTGAAAAAATGCCCGCTGTTTGACGGCATACAACCATCCGAGTTGCCGAAACTACTCTCCTGTTTAGACGCAAAAACTAAAACATACCGAAAAAATGCAGTCATTTTTGCCGAAGGGGAAAAAGCGCAGTATATCGGTGTTGTGCTTAACGGTTCAGTACAGATTGCGCGCACGGACTATTACGGCAACCGCAGTATTTTGGCAACGGTCGGCGTGGGAGAATTGTTCGGAGAATCTTTTGCGTGTGCTGAAATTTCGGCAATCCCCGTTTACGCCGAAGCACAGACAGACACAACGGTTTTACTGTTGGAGTTTCAAAAGCTCGCGGACACAAATGCGCCCGTTTGCGGATTACACGGAAAGCTGATTTTTAATCTGTTGAAAATTACCGCTTCTAAAAATTTGCTGTTGCACCAAAAACTCGAAATCACCGCAAAGCGCACCACCAAAGAAAAACTGATAGCCTATTTGCTTTTGCAGGCAAAAAAGGCGGACAGTCGTTGCTTCACCGTGCCCTTTGACCGACAGGCGCTTGCCGATTATTTGGAGGTGGACCGCAGCGGACTGTCCGCAGAAATCGGGAAGCTGCGCCGTGCAGGCGTTTTAAAATGCACCAAAAACCGATTTGAACTGCTTTGATTACCGTTTCATCGTGCGCAAATAGGCTTTATCCGTGTCGGAGACACGGTAGGATTCGATGCATTTTTGAATGGCTTTATTATGCGTTTCTTTGTCAAAGGCGTTTTCTAAAAGCAAAGCAAGTGTTTTTTCTCTGTATTTCACAAAGCTCATCGACAGACACCACGCCACCGCCATACGCACATAATAGCAGTCGCAGTGGACAGAGCATAGTTGCGCAAGCACGCGGTCGATATAATCGTCGCAAAGCAGATAGTCCATCAGCATAACGACAGCCGTGCGGCGGGTGTACTCCCCTGTTGTTTGCAGTAAACTGCAACACCAATCGTACAAATACGCATATTCCGTTTGTTTCGGCTTTAATGCGGCGCAAAAGCCATCGCAGACAGCCCAGTTGTCAATTTGCAAGACAAATACATCTAAGTTTTCTCGCTTGTCAGCAAGCGGCTTTTTTTGAAATCCCAATACAAAGCCTTTGATCAGCAATTCTTCATAATATCGGTCACCGCACAGCGCCAAAAAGCCGTCTGCATCCCCTTTGGCAATTTCTTTGGCAATACGCTTTGTGTCGGGCGTGCGCACGCCTAAAATTTCGGCGTGCGAAGTTTTGCATAGGCGCTCGTGAAAATCTTTGTATTGCGGGTCGGCAAGGACTTGTAAATTCTGTAAAAACCGATTATAAGTATCTGTATTCCAAGAAAACTTTGCATAGGACATAGCCGTTTCTCTCCTTTTCCGATTTCTATTATGAATTGTAAAATACGGATTGTCAAGGAATGTAAAATATGGTAGTATTATTGTGTATAGAAAAGCAAAGGGGGCAGTCTTATGCAATACATTTTAAACCGCGACAATTACCGTAATTTCGATATGCTGCAAGCGGGGAAATTGGACGGGCGCGCGTACTTTATTCCGTACAGCGACGAAACCGCGCTTCGGAAAACCGACGCTTGCACCGAACGCTATGAGAGCGATAAGGTACAGGTCCTCTCGGGGGAATGGCAGTTTAAGTATTATGATGCACTTGCACTTTTGCCGACGGATTTTGATACGGAAACTGTGCAGTTTGACACCGTTTCGGTGCCCTCGACCTGGCAACGCACGGGGTACAGACCGCCGGTTTACTTAAATTCCCGCTATGAATTTCATTTGATGCCGCCGGAACTGCCCGCAGATATGGCGGTGGGCGTTTACAGAAAAACATTTTTCGTCAGCACCCTCAAAAAACGCTGTATTTTGAGTTTTTTGGGCGTAGCGCCGTGTGTGGATGTATATGTAAACGGCAAAACCGTCGGATACAGCGAAGGCGCGCACAATACGGCGGAATTTGACATT
>JBJEPR010000116.1:0-17060 GCA_051881335.1 Candidatus Fimenecus sp.
AAAAACGAGGGTGAGCAAAGAGTTCGCCAAACGAATTTTTGCAGAGAAAAAAGGATGACAAAAGCCCTAAATACCGCTATTTTCAGGGTATTTAATCATCCGTGTTACTGCTACATAATACCCGGCTTTATCCGTCAGCATTTTCTGCCAATGGGCAGAGCCTTTTCTGTGCCCCCACGAAAACAGCTTGCGCCCCTTTAAATTGTTGCTTGAAATCTGCAAAAGCCCGAAGCCTTCTCTATCCACATTGGCGATGAATTTGTCCGTGTCGGGCGCAATATCATAAAAATAATCAATCGTATCGGGGATATTTTCAGGGTAAGACACCTCTACGCCATTATCAAACGGTATGGTGGATTTTTTGATGCCCATGCCGTCGGAGTTGTTGTAAGCGCTGTTTGCGGGCACAATCACCCGCCCGCCTTGAAATTCAGGCGATGCCATTGTGCTCCACCAATACATGGGCACGACCTCGGTATTGGGATTTTCAATCCGCACGGCGGTCATCAGTTTGTTTTCCGCCAACCAAAAATCCATTTGATAATAGATTTCTCGGGTGCGCTCGAATTCGTAAAACCGCAAAACCTCCTCGCCGTTTTTGCCTGTGACAAACGCGCAGTACATTTGCGAACAGGTAAAGGGCGAATGACCGATTACGCCGCAATTCCATTCCACACCGCCCGAAAACCAAGCGTTGCGAATACTCAAATTGCGAAAGCGAATCACATCGTTGGTGTAAAGAATATCTTTTTGCTGTTTTTTATCGTACAATTTCCAAAGTCGCCCGCCGAAGGTAGGCAAAAACTCGGCATACAGATACGCATTCTCCAAAACGGCCACGGTAATTTCCTGCTCAAATTCCTCGGAATAGGCATTTTGCTGTGTATACGGGTAAGCGGTTTCACGGTACCCGTAGTCAATAAACAGACCCTCAAAATCGTCGATGGTGGATTTTGTTTTGTGTGCTTCTTTTGCCTGCGAAAGGTGCGGCAAATGATTTTCGCTTGTAAAGGCGGAAACGCGATATGTTCTTGTTTCAAGTCTCGGCATAGCCATTCTCCTTTCAAATTACGCCGTAAAAAGTGCTTGGTAAAAATGGGCGGCAAAGTGGCTGTTATCAAGGGAAAATGCTTCGTTGAACAGATTTTCCGCCTGCAACTTTTCGCCTTTACCGAGAAGTCCCAAGGCTTTCATAAACAGGCAATGCACGCGGTTTTTCTTGTTCAAATCTTCGTCAAATACCAAGAAATCCGGCAGAGATACCGCAAAATAGTCGATTTTCACGGTATCGTCCCTATGCGTATCCGCATAGGCAATCAGTTTGTCAAAGCGGAGATTTGCGTCCTCGGTTTTGCCGAGTTTACAAAGAGCAAGACCTTGGCAGAAAATTGTTTCGGGTGGCTGGTCATTGTAAAACATAGCGCTTTGCGGCTCGGAAAGCCCCGAAGAGGCTTTTTCAAAATATTTCGTTGCTTCTTCTAAATTACCTGATTTTTCATGCGCAATCCCCAGTAAATAATTTTGCAGATTTTCCTGCGCGCCGTAGAGTTTGCCCTCCCCGAGATTACGAGGATACGCAAAGGTGCGCTCTAAAAGGGAAACGGCTGTTTCACATTCGCCGTTTTCGATTTTCTTTTTTGCCAAGGCGCAAAGCGCGGCAACATACTGCGCGGGGGCTTTGCCCTCGCCGCCCTCCCACGGGTGGAAAGAATGGGACAACAGGCTGTCAAGCGCTTTTTCATATTCGCCGTTTAAGTTTAACAGCGTGACATATTCCGTGTATAAATCGTCGCGAAAAGCCACTAAATCCAAATGCTTCTCTAAACGCGCAAGGCGGTCTTTCGGAGATACTTGTGCTTTTTTGTAAAGCTGGTCAAGCTCCATAAACACTCTTGCATCGGTTTTGTCAAGCGAGAATGCGGTTTCAAGTTCTTGCAAAGCCGCTTTTTCGTCGCCTTTTTTGTTGTAATATGCAAGGGCGAGGTTGCGGTGCGCCGTGGGGAATTCCGGCTTTTTCTTTACGGCGTTTTCCCAACAGGCGATTGCATCGTCATAGCGTTTTTTATCATAATACAGACAGCCGAGATAGTAATTTGCCATGGCATTGTTTTCGCAGTTTTTGATTGCATTTTCGAGAACAAGCATATCATCAAGCCTGTGCGGGAAACAGAGGTAACTTTCGGCATTTTCACCCTTTTTAAGGTAATATTCTGCTTTTTCTTTATCCTCTGTGATTGCGTATAAATCGGCAAGATGAATCTGCACCAGCGGATATGCTGATTTCGTTTCCAGTAAAACTTGGATTGCATCTTTGTAAAAACCGCCCGCTTTGTATTCAAGGGCGATTTCAATGGCGGTATCTACTCGCATTTCGGGATTTTCGCCCAAAATTCGGCGACTGATAAAGTCCATCGGGTCAAGAGAATTTGTTTCTTTGGCAAGGTTTATCGCCTCGTTTTCTCTGCCGAGTTTGAGCAGAATAAGCGTTTTAAGATTTCTCGCTTTGTAATTGCGGCTGTTTTTGATAATGGCGTTTTCAATGTGGTCTAATGCCGTATCATATTCGCCGTTTCGCGATGCAATACAGGCAAGAAAATAAAACGCGCACTCTTGACAGGCGTTACTCCACGCCGCTTTGTAAAACGCGTCATAGCTTTCCGCAAGGCGGTTTTGGTAAAGCAGGCACAGCCCCAAATTGTAATACGGTTCAGCGTCATAGGGATTGGGATTGGAACGGGTCGCCTTTTCAATGGCTTTTCTGAAATAGGGCTCACTTTCCAAAAACTGCCCTCTTCTCAAAAGAAGCATACCGTAAGCATTGTTAAGCCTTATATCCGTATCATCACGGCGAAGCCCTTCCAAATAGTAATCTTCGGCAAGGTAGGTTGCGTGGCGATACTGCTCAATATGTAAGCCGTACAAATACAAATCCTCTGTGGTTTTGCAGTCCTTCGGCTCGGGCGGACAAACGGCGGGCGGGGTTGGCGCCTGTTTTTTGCCGTTGACTATGTAGTTGAGAACTTGTCTGCCGTTTTTAATCATTCTGATTTCTTCTGTATTTTCGGGATTTTGAATTTGGATTTCGGCGGTTTCGCTCGGCAGCAACACAATGCTTTCGCTTTGCGTGACTTTGCCGTTTGCAAGTGTCTCTACTGTGAGTTCGCCCACATTGCCCGAGGCATACAGATGCACCGCGCCGTTTTCAAAATTCATAGCAAGGTCTTTTGTGGCGTTGTGCACCGTGCCGATTTGCTTATACGGCATAAAATACTGGGTAAAGCGCTTTTCCTCCATAGAGGCTATAAAGGTGAAATCGGGCTGATTGTCGGTAAAGCACCCTGTCATCAGTTCTACATAGGGGCCGTCCTCGTCCGTCAGGTTTCTGTCCCACGCCTTGCCGAAATCACCGCACCCCCATGTCCATTGTTTTTTGCCGGGCGCAACATGGTGGTCGGCAACATGGAGAATACCGGCATTCACGCCGTCATCATAACCACCTACAAAATCATAATCGGATTTTGCCGCCATATAAGAAGTCGGCACAGGCAGATTTTTATAGCGGGAAATATCCACGCCGCGGCTGTAATCCACTTTGTAATATGTGCCTGTTGCGATGGGAAAAGTGGACGAAGCACGCTTGCCGTGATCCATAACCGTAGTAACATCAGGCGGAAAAATACTGCGGGTGTTGTCATTCACCGCAACGGCAGGGTTTGCCCACCACAAAAAGGTTTGCGGCATATCGGTGCGATTATATAACTGCGCTTTAATCTCGATATAGGTGCTGTCGGGATACAGCGTAAAGCGCGCCATACCTTTGGTGCGGAACATATTTTCAATCTCACTCATCACAACGGTTGCAGAGCCGTCCGCATTTTCAAAATAGGTATAATCCACCGCGTCAAAGGTGCTGGGTCTGTGGTGTTGCGGCCAGTTAAACTCAATACCGCCCGAAATCCAAGGCCCCGCCAGCCCGACAAGGGCGGGTTTAATGACCTGATTGTAATAGACAAAATCGTAGCCGTTGGTTTTGTCAGTGGCGCGCTGAATTCTGCCGCCGATTTCAGGCAGAAGCATTACCTTAATAAAATCGTTTTCCAAAAAGACCGCCTTGTATTCTTTATCGGTTTTTGTATCGTAAATTTTATCAATAACCGAGTGCGGATACACCTTGCCCGACGAGCCCTGATACACCCTTTTTTCCAAAAACATCGGATTTTTGTCGGGTGCGCCGATTTCATATGTGGGTATTATGACCGTTTCTTCCCAAACTTTTACTTTTGAAAACTGTTTCATACGATACCTCTTGCAGATTGAAAATTTGACATTCTATTTTTTCAATTATATAATAAAAAATAATATAATGCTTGCGAAAATCGACCGAAAAGTTTAGAATTTCTATCACAAAATAAACGGTACACGGCAAAAGCGGCAGACACTAAGTTTTGCAAAGCACCCGCCCTTACTTTGGAGGCAATATGGAGAAAGACATTCCAATGCGCGTGATTGCGCATATACACAGCGATTTTCCCGAAAAATTCGGTATTCCGCGGCAAAGCGGGATTGTGGACGAATTACAGGCAACCGTAGTATTCGAGCCCGAATACCGCAACTCCGACGCGTTTCGGGGGTTGGAGGGATTTTCGCACCTGTGGCTTTTGTGGCAGTTTTCGGAATGTGCCGACAAAGATTGGTCGCCGACCGTGCGCCCGCCGCGGCTGGGTGGAAACACCCGCATGGGTGTTTTTGCGACGCGGTCGCCGTTTCGCCCGAACCATATCGGGCTGTCGTGCGTGCGGCTTGTAAAAATTGATTTTGAAAGCGAAAATGCGCCGATTTTGCTTGTGGCGGGCGCGGATTTGATGGACGGCACGCCGATTTTGGATGTGAAGCCCTACCTCCCCTACGCCGACAGCGTACCGAACGCCACTGGTGGGTTTGCGTTACAATCGAAAGAGGATATTTTACGGGTGGATTTTCCCGATGATTTACTAATAAAAATTCCCGAAGAAAAACGCACGGCACTCCTGCGCGTTTTGGCGCAAGACCCCCGCCCCGCGTATCAGGCAGACAGTGAACGCGTGTACGGATTTTCATTTGCGGGGTTTACCGTGAAATTCACCGTTGCGGGAGAAATTTTGACCGTAACGGAAGTGGAATAACAAACGGTGTTGCTTTTTGTCATTCTGAGCCAATGATTTGAGCATTTGCAAAATACATGATATACTATTTTAAAGGAGATGAGACCGATATGACGCCGAAAGAAAAAGTCTATACCGCAATCGCCTTTACAGTTTCACCGTTGCTTTTCGCGGTGTGCGTCGTGCTGAAAGTATTGAAAGACAAGGAAATTTTTCTCTATATCCTGCACCGCAGTTCAGACGAAATAATCCCTTGGCTTTTGTTCTTTGCTGTTTTCCTTTTTATCAGCGGTTTTGCGGTTGCCGTTTATGACAAAATCAAGCGAAAGAACTTATTTTGCGGTGCGCTTGCCGTTTTGTCTGTTATCATACTTTTGTTGTTTGGCATAAACGCTTTTTTTACGCCTACCCACAAATACTATTCCTTTGTTTCTGAGGACAAAGCGCATCACATTGTGGTGAAAGAAGAGTCTTTTTTGCTTGCCGGATACGGGGATATTTATGAAATGATTACACCGTGCGTTATGGTACGCCTTGACACATACTCAACCGATGACGGATATAAACCTTTTACCAATCATTCTTTTTATTTTGAGTGGCGTACTGACGGTTTTATTTTACACTACGATCCCGGTTTGGGCCGCGCTTATCTTGAAGCGAACGGATACGACTCGGTTACGGTGATCTATGCCAAATAAGTCGGTATAACCGTTTTGTGCGGGTTCGGACGAGGAAAGAAAAGTGCTGTAATCTCGCCGCCCCCTACGCGTAGGATGCCGTTTCGTTATTTTGCCGTGATTTACGGAATGGTCAAGACCATTCCATACGAGATGTGCACAAACTGAAATATATAACCGTAAAAACCACCGAAATCGGGTTGACCGACTTCGGTGGTTTTGTTTGGTTTATGCGGTTTTGCGCTTGACGAAATTACAAGCGCTTGCGAGAATTATTCCGCGTCGGGTGCGTACAAATCTTTGAGTCTCATCAAGTGATTGTATCTTGCCTTTGCGGTATCCTCTGCCTGCTGGAACAGAACCTCTGCTCTTTCGGGGAAGGAACGGGTCAGCGAGGAGTAGCGCGCCTCGTTCATAATGAAGTCGCGGTAGCTCTCGGAGCCTTCCTTGCTGTCGACGGTGAAGGGGTTCTTGCCCTCGGCTTTGAGTGCGGGGTTATAACGGAACATATTCCAATAACCGCAGTCCACAGCCTTCTTCATCTCTGCCTGGCAGTTGGTCATGCCGCCCTTGATGGAGTGCATTTCGCAAGGTGCATAGGCAATGATGATGGACGGACCGTGATAAGCTTCTGCTTCGGTCAGCGCTTTGATGGTCTGATTCTGGTCAGCACCCATTGCAATCTGTGCAACATAGACATAGCCGTAGCTCATCGCAATTTCAGCAAGGCTCTTCTTGGCGATGGCTTTACCTGCCGCCGCAAACTGTGCAACCTGACCGATGTTGGACGCCTTAGACGCCTGCCCGCCGGTGTTGGAGTACACTTCGGTATCGAACACCATAATGTTGACATCTTCGCCGGTTGCGAGAACATGGTCTACGCCGCCGAAGCCGATGTCGTATGCCCAACCGTCGCCGCCGAAAATCCAAACGGATTTCTTGGAGAGGTATTCTTTGTTGGCAAGAATATCTTTGCGTGCGTCGCAGTCGCAGTCAAGCGCTTCGAGTGCCGCAACCAAAGCCTTGGTCGCGGGTGTATTCTTTTCGCCGTCGTTGACGGTGTCAAGATATGCCGCGCATGCCGCTTTGACTTCATCGGTTACTTTTTCGCTCTCGGCAATCTGCTTCACTTCATCAATCAAGCGGTTGCGGATCGCGTTTTGACCGAGGTACATACCGAAGCCGTGCTCGGCGTTGTCCTCGAACAGGGAGTTAGCCCATGCGGGGCCGTGGCCGTCTTTGTTGACGGTGTACGGCGAGGTTGCCGCGGGGCCGCCCCAAATGGACGAACAACCGGTGGCGTTGGAGATATACATTCTGTCGCCGAACAGTTGGGTGATAAGTCTTGCATAGGAGGTTTCCGCACAGCCTGCGCAGGAGCCCGAGAACTCAAGAAGCGGGGTCTTGAACTGACTGCCGATAACGGTGTTGTTGGCAAGGTCTTCCTTGACGGTGACATTGGCAACCATATAATCGAATGCTTCCTGTTTCGCATCCTGCGATTCACGCGGAACCATTTTCAGCGAGTTTGTCGGGCAGACGCCGATGCACACGCCGCAACCCATACAATCCATCGGCGAAACCGCCATGGTGTATTTGTAAACATCTTTGCCCTTGCCTTTTTTGTCCACGATGGTGGCAGTTGCCGGTGCGGCAGCCGCTTCTTCGGCACTCAAAGCATACGGGCGAATGGTGGCGTGCGGGCAAACATACGCGCACTTGTTGCACTGTGCGCAGGTGCTGCCGTCCCATTCGGGAACCATAACGGCAACGCCGCGTTTTTCATATGCCGCAGCGCCCTGCTCGAAGGTACCGTCTGCGTGGTCCATAAAGGCGGAAACGGGAAGGCTGTCGCCGTCCATTTTGCCGACGGGTTTCATAATGCTGTCAACCATCTTGACGAGCTTTGCAGGACCGTTTTCGGTCTCTACTGCCGCGTCATCGGTTGCATTTGCCCATTCGGCAGGTACAGCAATCTTCACATAAGCGGTTGCACCTGCGTCGATTGCCTTTTCGTTCATTTCAACGATTTCTTTGCCCTTCTTCATGAACTTCTGGGCTTTTTCTTTCATATAGCCGATGGCTTCTGCCTCAGGCAATACTTTGGAAAGCGAGAAGAACGCGGACTGCAAAACGGTGTTGGTGCGTTTGCCCAAGCCGATTTTTGCCGCCAAATCAATCGCGTTGACGGTGTAAAGCTGAATGTCGTTTTGCGCAATGTAGCGTTTGGTTTCGGCATTCAATTTTTCGGAGAGTTCCGCTTCATCCCACTGGCAGTTGATTAAGAACACACCGCCGGGTTTGACATCCTGCACCATTTTAAAGCCTTTTTCAATATAAGACGGGTTGTGGCACGCCACGAAGTCCGCTTTATTGATGTAATAGGGGCTCTTAATCGGTTTATCGCCGAAACGCAGGTGCGAAATGGTTACGCCGCCGGTTTTCTTGGAGTCATACTGGAAATATGCCTGAACATATTTGTCGGTATGGTCGCCGATAATCTTGATGGAGTCTTTGTTTGCGCCGACTGTACCGTCGCCGCCCAAGCCCCAGAATTTGCACTCGATGGTGCCTGCCGCCGCGGTATTGGGCGCGGGTTTCTCTTCCAAAGACAGGTGGGTCACATCGTCGTTGATGCCGATAGTGAACTGACGCTCGGGATTTTCTTTGTTGAGGTGTTCATATACAGCAAAGACGCTTGCGGGCGGGGTGTCTTTCGAGCCCAAGCCGTAACGGCCGCCGCAGACCTTTGCGGTTCTGCCCATTTCGTTGAGCGCGGCAACAACATCGAGGAACAACGGTTCACCGATAGAGCCGGGTTCTTTGGTTCTGTCAAGCACTGCGATTTTCTTCGCCGTTGCGGGGATTGCTTCGCAAAGCTTTGCCGCAGAGAACGGTCTGTAAAGACGGACTTTGACAAGACCGACTTTTTCGCCTTTTGCGGTTAAGTAGTCGATCACTTCTTCTGCAACATCGCAGATAGAGCCCATTGCCACGATAACTCTGTCCGCATCGGGTGCACCGTAGTAGTTGAACAGCTTGTAATCGGTGCCGAGCTTTTCGTTGACCTTGTCCATATACTTCTCAACCACAGCGGGAACAGCATCATAATACTTGTTGCACGCCTCTCTGTGCTGGAAGAAAATGTCGCCGTTTTCATGCGAGCCGCGCATCACGGGGCGCTCGGGATTGAGAGCGCGTTTGCGGAACGCATCGACTGCGTCCATATTGCACATTTCTTTGAGGTCTTCATAATCCCAAATCTTGATTTTCTGAATTTCGTGCGAGGTGCGGAAACCGTCGAAGAAGTTGATGAACGGTACGCGGCTTTCAATCGACGCCAAATGCGCGACAGCGGCCAAGTCCATAACCTCCTGCACATTGCCCTCAGCAAGCATTGCAAAACCGGTCTGACGGCAAGCATACACATCGGAGTGGTCACCGAAAATGTTCAATGCGTGGGACGCAACGCAACGCGCCGAAACATGGAACACCGACGGGAGCAATTCGCCCGCGATTTTATACATATTCGGAATCATCAACAGAAGGCCCTGCGATGCGGTGTAGGTGGTGGTCAGCGCGCCGGCCGCCAAAGAGCCGTGCACGGTACCTGCCGCACCTGCTTCGGACTGCATTTCCGCAACCTTTACGGTTGTGCCGAAAATGTTCTTAACCCCCTGTGCCGACCACTGGTCCACATAGTCCGCCATCGGGCTGGACGGCGTGATCGGGTAAATACCGGCAACTTCCGTGAACGCATACGAGACATATGCGGCGGCATTGTTACCGTCCATCGTTTTCGATTTTCTCGAAACGACGGATTTCTTTGTTTCTGCCATTCGTATTTCCTCCTTGAAAGGTTTGTTAACTTGTATCGGGACAGAGCACCCCCTGCCCACTCACATACGCATTTATTGTATCACTTTCTTGTCGGCGTGTAAATACGAAATCTTATGAAAATCCGCACAAAAAGTGAAAAATTTTGCAGATTTTGTAAAACGCGCGCACCAAAGCAATGTAAAAGGTGCACCCTTGCATTCGAGCGCGGTATATGCTACACTAAATCCGAAATCGGAAGGAATTTCCAATACAAGGAGTACTGTATGAAACACACCGTAACAATAACTGCCCCGCCGGCGCGCTCCGGCAAATACGCCATTCCCGACGGCGCGCTTTGCGGCAACGGGGATATGTCCGCTATCCTCGGTAACAGCGGCACGGGACTGCGGGTATACCTCGCCAAATGCGACCTTTGGATGGCAAACGAGCACCGTGACGAAAACGGCGGCATTAAGCCTTTGGGCTATGTGGATTTTGATGTTCCCAAGGCTTTATATAAAAACTACTATGTCGAACAGCGTATGGACGAAAGCGAACTGTTCTGCCGCTTTGCAGACAGTGAAAAATTTGTTGAAATCACAGTCTTTGTCTGTGCAACGCAAAACGATGTGTTTTTTACCCTTTCTGCAAGTGATGACAGTTTATTACCTACACCGAGATTTTCCGCTTTTTCCTGCGGTGCGGATACATTGGACGAATTTTCAAAAGACGGCATTTGCGGCTTTACCCGTGCATTTGATAATGAAAAACTGCAATTTCCCTGCTTTGTGACGGCAGGACTGCGCGCATTCTCCAAAAATCAATATGTACTTTCCGCCGCAACGAATTTTGACAGCGATACATACACAGAAGATGTACTTTCCCACCTCGGGGAATTTGACGAGAATACATATAAAGCCGAAAAAGCGGCGCATACCGCTTGGTGGAAAGCGTTTTATGCAAAATCCGCTTTTGAAGTTGCTGACGAACAGTTAGAGTTAAATTGGTACGCCTGCCAATATCATTTGGCAATCTGTGCGCGGAATGAAAAATTCCCGCCCGGCATTTACGGTAACTTTATCACGGTGGAAAATGTCAACTGGCACGGTGATTACCATTTGAACTATAACTATGAAGCACCGTTTTATGCGCTATGCAATTCAAACCACACAGAATTGACGGACTGCTATTTTACGCCGCTTTTGGAATTTTTGCCACGCGGGAAACAGTGTGCGAAAGCGTATTTAAATTGCAACGGCGTGTATTACCCCGTAGGGATGCTCCCGAAAGGGCTGTTTTCGGAATACTCTGAGCCGCCCGCGCCGTATGAAAAAATGTTTTTGGGGCAAAAAAGCAATGCCGCGTATGCGGCGGTAATTGCGGTGATGCGTTGGAATGCTACACGCGACACGGCGTACGCCGCAGAACATCTCTATCCGTTTTTGAAAGAAGTGGGCGCGTTTTGGGAGGACTTTTTGGTGTACGAGGGCGGTAGATATGTCATTCACGATGACGCCATTCACGAAGTTCCCTATTATGTGGACAATTTTAATCCACGCACCCATCAAAAGGAAATTCACGCAAAAAACAATCTGCTCTCATTGGGGCTGGTCAGAATGGTATTCGGGGCGCTTTTAGATATGGCAAAAGCACTCGGGCAAGACGCAGAAAAATACGAAAAATGGCAGGATATTTTAGAAAAACTCAGCGACTACCCCACCTTCCGAAAGCGGTTGAAAAAAGTGTTCCGCTACACAGAAAAGGGTATGTCTTGGAACAACGGGAATTTCCTTTGCTTACAGCACATTTACCCCGTGGGACAATGGGGACGGCAGGGCAAAGAGGAACTCCTGCAAATTGCACGCAACACCTTTTTTATCAACGACCGCTGGTGCGATGACAACGCGACTAACTCCATATTCCCCTGCGCGGTAAGGCTTGGAATTTCGCCCAAACTGATTTTGGAAAAGTTAAAACTCAACTATAAAAAATTTCAACAGCCCAATTTGCTGATGCTCCACGGCGGCGGCTGTTTGGAAAACTGCTGTTTGACCGCCGCAACCTTAAACGAAATGGTTTTGCAAAGCTATGAGGGCGTTTTGCGGATTTTCCCGAATTGGGACAAAGATTTGGACTGCCGTTTTGAAAATCTGCGTGCGGACGGGGCATTTTTGGTGTCGGCACAAATCGAGAACGGCGAAATTACCGATATTGAAATTGTCAGCGAACAAGGCGGCACCTTGGTGCTTGAAAATCCCTTTGAAGCGTGCAAAATCTCTGCAGACAGCGAACAGGTCTTTACACAGCGCGAAATCAAAATGGATATGCAGGAAAATCAACGCATTACCGTCACAAAAGCATAAATCCGCATTTTTTGTCGAAACGCCGCGCTATTGGTCACCGTGTTGACTTTATGAGGAAAATGGTATATACTATACTGCAAATTATGAAATTTTGAAAGGAGTCCCAAATTTATATGGACGCAGACCCCGGGAGTATTATCTTAAAGGTCATTTTACTGTTTATTTTAACGCTTTTAAACGCATTTTTTGCGATGTCGGAGATTGCGATTATCTCGCTCAATGACGCAAAAATCGACAAAATGGCGGAGGACGGGCACAAAAAAGCCCGTCAGGTAAAAAAACTGACGGAAAATTCAAGCAATTTCCTCTCCACCATTCAAATCGGCGTCACCTTGGCAGGGTTTTTAACCTCCGCAACCGCGGCGCAAAGCTTTGCAACTATGCTTACAAATGCGATTGCCAAAACCGCCGTTGCAAATGTGGTGCCGTTGGGGCTTATCAGCGGCGTTTCCACGGTACTGATTACGCTGATTACTTCTTATTTTTCGTTGGTTCTCGGCGAGCTTGCGCCCAAGAAAATTGCAATGCAGAAATCCGAGCAGGTTTCTTTTGCCGTGGTGCCTGTGTTACTGTTTGTTTCCAAAGTCTGCAAACCGTTTGTAAAGGTACTGTCGGTTTCAACCAACGCCGTTGTGCGGCTGTTCGGCATTGACCCGAACGCCGACGAGGAGGAGGTTACCGAGGAAGAAATCCGTATGATGGTAGATGTCGGGCAGGAAAAAGGCGTTATCGAAGATGTGCAAAAGGAAATGATTAACAATATTTTCGAGTTTGACGATATTGATGTCGCCGACATTATGACCCACCGCACGGATATGGCTTGCGTGGAAATTGAGGACTCTTTACAAGAGACGATTAAACTGTCGATTGACGAAGGGTATTCTCGAATTCCCGTGTATGAAGAAGACCCCGACAATGTGGTCGGCGTGGTATATATTAAAGACTTGCTGAAATACATCGGCACATCGCTCCCGAAAAGCAAGGGCTTAAAAGATGTGATGCGCGAGGCGTATTTTGTGCCCGAAAGTAAGCGCTGCGGCGCGTTGTTCTCGGAAATGACCGAAAAGCACATTCAAATGGCGATTGTTGTGGACGAATACGGCGGCACGGCAGGGCTTGTGACGCTGGAAGATATTATTGAGGCAATCGTCGGCAACATTCAGGACGAATACGACAACGAGGACGAGGAAATCTCGAAAATCAACGAGACGACTTTCACGATTGACGGCATCACCGATTTGGAAGAGGTCGAGGAACAAATCGATATTAAATTCCCCGAGGACGATTACGATACCTTGGGCGGATTTATCATCAGCCGTTTGGGATTTTTGCCGCAGGACGGCGAAATGAACACCGTGGAATATGAAAATGTCCGTTTTACGGTTTTGAATGTCGAGGAACGCCGTATCGGCAGAGTAAAGGTCGAGATTTTGCCGAAAATCACCGACAAAGACGGCGGCGAAACGGACGAAAGGAAATC
This sequence comes from Candidatus Fimenecus sp., assembly GCA_051881335.1. Classification (GTDB taxonomy): domain Bacteria; phylum Bacillota; class Clostridia; order Oscillospirales; family Acutalibacteraceae; genus Fimenecus. The sequence continues at coordinate 13,481 of JBJEPR010000116.1, forward strand.
CTTTTTTGAGCGCAACCGCAAAGAGGATACAGAATAAATTGTATACAGTTTTCACCCCCGTCTTTTTAAAAAGGCGGGGGTTTTGTCGTAGTGGCAAACTGCGTTCGCCCGTTTTTCCTTTGTCATTCTGCGGCGTAGCCGAAAAAACTCATTTCGCAGGATTTCGTTTTGTGTAGTTGAGATCCTTCGCTTCGCGCAGGATGACAGTTCTTTATTTGCATTAAAACCGTTCCCTACTCAGCAGTGTCATGGGAAAACAGCGCACCGACGGCAGGAGCATACATCACGGTAACCAAAGCGCCGATAAGTACAAACGGTTCTTCATACGCCGTTGAAAATTCATACGGAATTGCCATGCAAAGCACTTCTCCCGGCAGTTGCGCCGGATACGCCAACCAATAAAAGAAAGATTTTTTTATAAGAATAAGAACAATCGTTAAAACCAGAAATGCGTTCGTTAAACAGGTTACGGAGCACACGGTTTTTAAGCCGCTGTTATACCGTTTTCCACGCCAAAGTCCAACCAAAAAATCGACGGCAAGCGATAGAATAAAAGAAATGCCTTCGAGTAGGTAATCCGATCCGACCTTAAAAAATGAATTTTCACGCAACATATATGCGGCCAGCATCACCGCCTCGGCGGCAAGATACCCTAAAAGTCCGACCAAGCCGTTTTTGAAAAACTGTGTCATTTTGTTTCCTCCGCATTCTCATTTTCGTGAAAGCACATACCGACAAAAAACAAAACAGCGGGAAGTAAAGCCGTAACCGACTGCACCGAAAATGCTTCTGCTATCGTTACGGAATGGTGCATAAACGGCAAAAACGCTTCGGAAAAATACAAAAACAAGAACGTGGTCGGGGTGTATTGCAAACATAAAGCAACGGTTTCCCATTCGTTTGCCGATAAAATATGCCAATACTCCCCGAACAGCAACACCGCACGCACGGCGAAAAGCAGGAAAAACGGGATACTACAAGACAAAAAATCAAGCGCGCGGCTGCCGCTTTTTCGGGACAGTGTTCTGCCCGCCAAAAATGTGCACAAATACGGCACGGCAGTCAGAATAAGCACCGACACAACGGCGAACACATATCCCGCACCGCCACCGCAAATCTTGCTGTATACATTCAACAAGATATATGCCAACGCACAAAGCAAGTCAGCAATACCCCAAGTTAAAAACGCGGCGGCACTGTTTTTTAAAACGATTTTTCCGTTCATTGTTTTTCCCTCCCAAAATTAAAAAGTGCTGTTGTTTGGTTTCCACCTAAACAATAGCACTTTTTTATCAAAAGATTACGGGAATGTCATTTTTGGTTGATTTTTTGTAACTTTTGGTAAGGTGAGGCAAATCGACCCTTAGGGTTTAGCCGCTTTTTCTGCAAAATGCAAACGGACAAGCAAGGTAAATTCGTTATTTTCGCATTCTGCGAGGACTTCGCCGTTGTATTTTTCGGCGGTGGTGCGAATGCTCAAAAGCCCCAAACCGTGATTCTCACGGTCAAGCTTGTCGGAAAGGAATGTTGCCCCGCGCTTTTTGGGCATTTCTGCCACGGGATTTTGCACGGACAGCACAACAGCGTCTTCATCGGCGCGGATTTTCAAGGTAATCACGCGTTCTTGCTCGTCCTCGATTTTGGCGCACGCCTCCAAGGCGTTGTCGAGGGCATTGCTCAAAATGATGCACAAATCCATCGGTTTTGCGGGGCATTCTTTCAAAGAATCGGCGTCAAAGCGCAAATTGGTTTGCTGATGCTGGGCGGTCAAGAGTTTTTCGTTTAAAATTGCATCCACAGCGGTGTTGCCCGTCACGGCAAAGTAGGTCGCGTCCTCCATATCGCTTTGCATGGTTTGCAGATACGACAGCGCCGCGTCGGTGTCGCCCGTTTGCAAAAGCCCGCGCAATGCCACCATATGATTTTTCATATCGTGGCGTAATTCACGCGTGTGGTTGTAGGCATTTTCCATTTTTTCCACCGACTGCCGCTGTAAATCCATTTGCATTTTGAGGTCGCGGTTGTCGCGCACAATGGTCAGTTGGTTTTGCAGTTTTGAGAACAGCACAAACACCAAAACGGTAATGAACAAAAGCCCCGCCGCAGAAATATAGATATAGGTGTGCATTTCGCGGTTGTCAGGCAAATTTTCGAGCGCGTACTGGAACACCGTCAGCGTGACGAGCGCCACAACGGGCACTGTTAACAGCATCACCCAATAGCGAAAGGCGATATGCTCTTGCTTTCGGCGGATAAACAAACTCAACAACAGCACCACGGCAAGCATAATCAGATACGGCAGTTCAAAACTGACCAAACGGAAATAGAAGCTGTCGCCCGCCAAAAACGGCAACCGTTCGCGCACCCACGAGAGTATGAATACCGACAAAATATCCGACAGCGCGAGCATCAGCAAAAATGCCCCCAAAAACACCACGCGGTCGCGCTTTTTGCCGCTGTAAAAAACAAAGGAAATCACCAAAATCCACAAAAACTCGGCAAGCAGTTTCACTTCGCCTGCATAACCGACCTCCTGCAACACAAAAAGCGTCCCTGCCGACAGCAAAAATGCAATGCGCTGCGGCCAGGGACTGTCATATTTTTTGGTAAAAAAACGCGAAAGCAGAATAAAGACGAACACCATTTCAAAGCCCGAGGACAGCGCCTTTACCGCGTTAAACAATATGGTTTCAAACATACCCTTTCCCCTTTCAGCGCATTGCCCACAGCGACGCTTTGCGCACCGCTTCGCGGCGACTGCGGCTGACGGGTAAAGTTTCGCCCGTGCGCAGGGTCAGCGCATCGCTTTGCACGGATTTAATTTGTTTTGCGTTGACCAAAAAACTTTGGTGACAGCGCACAAAATCGCGGTCGGCGAGGTCTTTTTCCAACGCGTCTAATTTCCCGTAAAAGGTATAGTCCTCATTTTTCAAATGCACGGTAATTTGCCGCCGACTGCTTTCAAAATACAGAATATCGGCAAGATACACGGTAATGTCACGCGTATCGGCGTGAAAGGTAAACATTTTCTGCGGGGCGGCGGCAAGTTCTGCCACACACTCCTCCAACACCTTGCGGAATGCGTGCTGTAATTCAGTTTTTAAAATATAGCGAAACGCTTTTACCTCATACCCGCGGAACACATATTCCGCCGACGAAGTAATAAACACAATCAGCGCGTTTTCGTCATATTCGCGCAGTTGCTTTGCGGCGGAAATGCCGTTTATCCCTTGCATTTTAATGTCCAAAAAGACGATTTGAAAATCCGCCGTGCCGTTTTTATAAGCAGAAACGAGCGATTCCCCGTCGGGAAATTCCGTCAAGTGCCCGTCAATATCCGCACGGGCAAAATAGGACGCGGTAAGGTCGGCAATCTCTTTGCGCACAAGCGGTTCATCATCACAAATGGCAACGGACAGCATACGGTTTCCCTCCCCTCTTTTTCGGTCAACCTAGCAAAGTATCAATAACAGAAAATACCGTTGGTACAGCCAAAGCCAAAATCGGCAGAACGGTAAGCCACAGCGTTTTGAAACGCGGATTTTTCTTTACCCCAAACAGCACGCCGTACAGTACCGCA
>JBJEPR010000117.1:0-16890 GCA_051881335.1 Candidatus Fimenecus sp.
CACTTAAATCTTATCGTTTTCCTTTTTCAAAACTACTCTTTATCAGTGGTTTCGGGCTGTCCCCTGTCTTTACGAAAGTGATTTAAGAGGATAGTAATGTGGATTTTAAAAGATTATTTCTGGATAAAGTAACAATAGCACGAGGGTCGCCTGCTGATTTTTCAAAGTATTACGAAGATTCAAAGTATATGCGAGCAGGGTTTGAAAAGTTAGTCGAGCAAGAAACTTTAATTCCTTTTTTTGCACTGTTCGGTGACAAAATGATTGGAAAAATTTACTTTGTCACCAAATTAAAGGATTTGCAAATTGCAGACGGAAAGCAAGTCGGTTACATTTGCAATTTGTATGTCAAAAAACCTTTTAGAAACAACGGCATTGGTACAATGCTTGTGGAGACAGTCAAGCGGTATGCATCATCAAACGGGTTTTCAACATTAACACTTGGTGTTGAGGAAGATAATATAAAAAATATGTATCTTTATCATAAACTTGGGTTCAACAACAAGGTTAAAGATATGAACACGGATTTGCTTTTTAAGGACGCAGAAGGGAAAGCAATCATTGTGCATACATATGCTGTTTACAGTTGCGATTTGTAAAGATATGGGACAGTCCGCTGTCTTTCAATACAATTAGGGGGTATAATTATGGCAAATCGATACGCATTAACCGAGCGTCAAAAGGTAATGGACACATATTTAAAGGGATGTGTCAATTTATACGGATTTGTGACTATAAGACAATTCCTTAAGGTGTTTAATCGGTACAATCAGCCCAAGCTTTTAAAGGAAGAACTTATAAAATGCGCGGATAAGCTGGTGCGAAATTCTTATATGCATTACCAAATATACAGCAATGCAATTGTAAATACGCAGGTGGCAGATGAAAAAATCGGTGAGATTGTATCATACCAGTCCGGTAAGAAATACTATATGCCGCAAGAAAAGGAAATTCTTTCTTATGCAAACGAGCATTATTTTGAACAAACACCGCATACGAAAGAATTGGCGCGATTTTTAACGATGAATATGCAAGTCAATATGTTTGTGACGAATGCCTTTATGGAAAAATTGTTGTGGTATATCCGAATTGAAGAACCGCCGAGAGCACAGTACAGTTTAATAGAAGAATTTCATATAGAGCCGGAAAATATGGCACAAGCCGATGTATTGCTTCAAAGAATGACCGAAGTCCATAACAATACCCGCAAATGGGCAAATTGCGGCTATACGCCGTATGAGTTGTTTTATGCGGAGCATGAAAATTGAAAAGAATGATGAAAGACAGAGGGACAGGCAGTCCCCCTGTTTTTTCAGTTGGATATACCAATAAAAACTTTGCCATTCTGAACGAAGTGAAGAATCTCAAATCGTACAAAATGAAATTGTACAAAACGAGATTCTTCGCCTGATGGCTCAGAATGACAATTGGGCGAGCGCGGTTTTTTTCGAAAACGGGCACTTGACGGCGGGGGCAAGCCCCCGCCCTACCCTAAAGATTTTGTTTCGTACGTAGGGGAACGGTTGTACCGTTTTGTAAAATCGCATTAAAACCCGTGGGCGAACATAGTTCGCCCTACGAATTGTAGGGAACGACCTAAGTATCGTTCCGAGAACCGCCCGATTCATTGGGACGGCGGGGCAAAAACATATCGGATTTTATGGGAGGCGTGAAAACCCGCTCTTTTAAAAATCGTCTGCTGAAATACCGTCTGTTCGAGGAGAAAAAACTTCCTGATACCAATGTGCTCCAAGACGGAAGGCGTAGACAAACATATCCTCTTGTTCTTCTGTGTTCAATTGCATTTGCAAATTACAGTATGCCTGAAAGTGCTCCAATCCTTTTTCGTCTAATCCGTTTTTTATACATGTTGCAAGTTCGTCCTGCTTTTTCAGAAGCAGTTTATATTTCTGTGCCTCTTTTCCGTGCCCGAATGTGCGGTCAATCGGACAGAGATTTCCATTATAGAAGTTTTTTAGAATAGCTGCCATACAACTTCCTCCTCGTAAATGGTGTTACTTTAATTCTATATTACAACAGAAGTGTTATATTGTCAAGACAACAAAAGTGTTATATTGTAAAATGATGTATCATAGATAAACAAAGGGGATTTGATTTATGTATTATACACAAAGGTTGAAAGATATTCGAGAGTATCACGAATTAACGCAAAAGCAGGTTGCAGAAGGTATCGGTATGAAGCAGGAACAATACCAAAGATATGAATCCGGAAAAAATGAAATCAAAGCAAGTCACATTATAAAATTGTGCAAATTCTATGACTTATCCGCCGATTATATTCTCGGGCTTACGGAACTGAAAAAAGAATTGCCGAAACGGTAACGCGGCAATTTACGGCAGACTGCAATTTGCTTTTAAAATCTTGACAACGCGCTGGATTTACAATATAATGCAAATGAAGTCTATTCTCAATAAATTGATCGGAGGATAAAAATGGGGAAAAGAATTTTTGCGGTTCTGTTGGTGCTGATTTGCTTGTTGCCTTGCGCCATTTTGCCCGTGTCGGCAGAGGGTGAATATCAGTATACTTATGATTCGAATTTAGGCGGATTACGGCTGAAAGGGTATACCGGTGTCGGCGGGGAAATTGTCATTCCGAGTGAGATTGACGGGCAAAGGGTTGTCTGTGTGGAAAATGTGTTCAAAAATGTTTCGCTTACAAAGGTGACGGTGCCCGAGGGCGTGCGCAGATTAGAAGAGACTTTTGACGGACAAACGGCTTTGAAAGAGGTTGTTTTGCCCACAAGTTTAGAAGAAATCTATTGCTTTTCGTTTCGCAATACCGGATTGCGAGAGTTGATTTTGCCCGAGGGTTTAACTACGATTACCATTGACTCCATTTGCAACAATGCGAATTTACGCACACTCGCCATTCCGGCTTCGTGCAAATGGGTGCATACGGCGGGGATTTATGATAATCCGGCACTTACCAAACTTACGGTTGCATCCGGAAATGAAAATTGGACAACGGTTGCAAACGGCGTGCTTTTAATGCAAAAGTCCTCAAATGAAGTGGTTGCCAGCGCAAACGGTGCGGTGCCGCGGGTGTTGGAAGTCCCCAATCAGGTTACGCATATTCGGTCTTATGCATTGTCAGGGTGTCCGAATTTGGAAACTTTAATTTTGCCCGAATCCGTAGGCGGAATGGACGGCGATGTGATTTTGAATTGCCCGAAATTTACAACGATTTATGCGAAAGCATCGCGCTTTGATATGCCGCCGTATGCGTTTCGCGACAGAAAAGGGCAGGTAACGGTGTATTGCAATGCTTCGCCGAATATGGAACCGTCCGAAAACTTCACGGTCAAACCGTATGTCAGCGGTATGGAAAACGAAGCGTTGACCACTGCGGCGGCGAAAAATCCGACGCAAGCGCCCGCCAAAACCGACAGCACGGTGAAATCGACGACAACCACAGCACCGACAGAGACTACGGCGCTGACGGAAACCACAAGTGAAATGCTTTCGGAAATGACTACCGTGACTGAAACGGAAACGGGTTCCGAAATTCCTGCCAATTGGTCGTTGCGCCCCGATGCGGCGACACCAAACCACCGTGGTGCCATCATCGGCGGTACAGTTGCAGGGGCTTTGCTACTTGCGGCGGGAATAACGGTTGTCATTCTTTGGAAAAAAGACAAATTGCCGGGCCTTAAGAAAAAATAACGGTTCGTGCGTTGCAACACAAAAAAATCACGGGAGGCCTGTAAGCGGGGTGCCCGTGATTGTTTTTTCTATAAATTTTTGTTGGCAGAGGGCGACGGCAAAAAAACAAGGGTACGGTGAAAACCGTACCCTTGTAAACTTTACAGTTTAAATTTTTCTTACGCAAGCTCAGCGAAGTACTTGATGGTGCGGACCATCTGGCTTGTGTAGGAGTTTTCGTTGTCATACCACGAAACAACCTGTACTTCATAGAGGTCGTCCGCAATCTTCGCAACCATAGTCTGGGTAGCATCGAACAAAGAGCCGAAGCGCATACCGATAACATCGGAGGAAACAATCGGGTCTTCGTTGTAGCCGAAGCTCTCGGAAGCCGCCGCTTTCATTGCCGCGTTGATGCCCTCTTTGGTCACATCAGCACCCTTGACAACTGCGGTCAAAATGGTGGTGGAACCGGTCGGAACGGGCACGCGCTGTGCGGAGCCGATCAGCTTGCCGTTGAGTTCCGGAATGACCAAGCCGATTGCTTTTGCAGCGCCGGTGGAGTTGGGAACGATGTTTGCAGCGCCTGCGCGTGCACGGCGAAGGTCACCTTTTCTGTGCGGGCCGTCCAAAATCATCTGGTCGCCGGTGTAGGCGTGAATGGTGCTCATAATACCGCTCTGAATCGGTGCATAGTCGTTCAAAGCCTTTGCCATAGGCGCCAAGCAGTTGGTGGTGCAGGAAGCCGCAGAAATGATTTTGTCGTCTGCGGTAAGCGTGTTTTCGTTTACGCTGTAAACGATGGTTTTCAGGTCATTGCCTGCGGGAGCGGAAATAACAACTTTCTTTGCGCCTGCGTCAATGTGTGCCTGAGATTTGTCTTTCGAGCAGTAGAAACCGGTGCACTCGAGAACAACATCGACGCCGATTTCGCCCCAGGGGAGCTCTGCCGCGTTTGCTTTTGCATAGATTTTCAGGGTTTTGCCGTCCACAGTGATGGTGCCTGCTTCGTCGTCTGCGGAAACGGTGTGTGCCGCTTCGCCGATTTTGCCGCAGTAGCCGCCCTGCGCGGTGTCATACTTCAGAAGATGAGCAAGCATAGAGGGCTTGGTAAGGTCGTTGATTGCAACAACTTCATAGCCTTCTGCACCGAACATCTGTCTGAATGCGAGACGGCCGATGCGGCCGAACCCATTGATTGCTACTTTAACTGCCATTGGGATTACCTCCAAAAAATAATATTTATTTTTTTGCGATACTATTCTATAACGGAACTGCAAAATTTGCAAGAACTTTTGGGAATTTTCTGCTGTTTTGTGAAAACTTTGTCAAACTGCCTAAAATAATTTGTAAATCCGCGTGTGTTGGGTATGCTATTGCTATATGCATATAGTATAAACCCGAACGGCCGCAGTATGCATTTTTCAAAGGGGGTTATGCAAACGGAACTTTTGGAGTCTCTGCATCGGTTGGAGGCGGATTTTGCCGTGCAGGAAAAAAACAGCAAAATCCGCGCCGAACTGCAAAATTATTTTGATACCCTGCACGAAGCTGAACAAGACGCACACGCGCCGCAGTTGTTGGCGGCACGCGTCGGCGGCTTGCGCTTGCTGCGTGCTTTGCAAAACCGCACGCCGCCGCAGGCGACTGCCCCGCGTTTTGCCGTACCGATTTCCGCGCTTTGTGAAAGTGCGGCGTTTTGTGCGGATTTGTTATGCGGAGAAGTGCAAAAACGCGTATTTTTCACGGGCGAAGCAGATGTTTTTGCCGCTTGCCGTCCGCAGGCGACCCTGTGGACCGTGCTCAACCTGCTGTCGAATGCCTTACGGTACAGCACAGGACGGTATGTTTTTGTCGATACTGTGCGCGTCGGTGCGCGGGCTGTGCTGACTGTTGCAAGCGAGGGCGATTTCCCCGTTTCCGCTTTTTATGCGGCGCAGACGCGCAAAGGCAGCGGACTGTGGTTTTCCGCGCAAACCGCTCGCTTGCACGGCGGCACGGTATATTTGATACAATCTAACGGATTTGCCTCGGTACGGCTTGCGTTCCCCGTCGCCGAGCCTTCTTTGCCGCAATGGGTGATCCCCGATTTTACAGACTGGCTTGCCGACGGGCTGTCACCGATATATACCGCGCTTTGCGACAGCATTTTCCCGAATTCCGCCCGATAAAAATCGGTAAAAGCGCGCAATCCGATTGAAAAACGCCCTGCCGCACCGAAAATACAGCCGAAATGCGGCAAAATCCGCGGTTTTCGGGCAAAATTGCCCGTTGCGGTTCTTTTGAACCTATGATATAATCATATCATATTGAAAGGAGGAGATATGATGTTAAAAACTGTGCCGGGGACGGCATTGCCGTGGACCGACGGCTTACAGCGAAACGCGTTTGCGGTGCTCTCGCCCGTATTGGCAGTGACAAAGGGGCTGACATTAAGCCAACTGCGGGAGCTGACGGGATTAGAGGGCTCGACCATTCAAAATTGGGTGAAGCGCGGCTGGGTGGAAAGTCCGACGGGCAAGCGCTACGGCGAACAGCAGATTGTGCGCATTGTTATCATCAATATGTTGCGCAGTTCTATGCAGCTCGATAAAATCATTGCGCTGATGACCTACATAAACGGACAGGTGGACGACCGCAGTGACGATATTATTCCCGACCGAGAGCTGTTCAGCCTTTTGTGTGCCGTCATTCACGAGGCAGACGAACAGCAGACCACAAACCGCGAAAAGCTGGCGGAAATTATCGAACAGCAGCTTGCGCAATATCACGGGCCGAACGCGGACTCCAAAGAAAAGCTGGAGCGTGCCGTGTTGTGTATGGTTTTGGGGTATGTTGCCTCGGAGCTGAAAAAACAGGCAGACGAAGAATATGACAAGCTGTTTTTATCATGAAAAAGGAGGAATACATATGATTTTAACAACAACTCCGAGTGTGGAGGGCTATCCCATCAAAGGGTATATGGGATTGGTTTGCGGCGAGGTCATTGCCGGTGTGAATTTTGTCAAGGACTTTGCCGCGGGGTTAAGCAACTTTTTCGGCGGCCGTTCCGGCACATACGAAGAAGAATTGATTACCGCACGCGAGCAGGCAATTCACGAAATGGCACAGCGCGCCGCGCAAATGGGCGCGAATGCCGTAGTCGGGATTGATATTGATTATGAGGTACTCGGACAGGGCAATATGCTGATGGTCACTGCTTCGGGCACGGCAGTCACGATTTAAAATCGGATATTCGCCCATATTTTTCATATTCAGGCAAAAACTCTGTCAATGGAATTCCGGCAGTATTTGCATACTGTTTGGCGCAGGTATCAATTCCCCTTGCGCCACCTGAAACAATTTCTGTTACATCTGCCGGTAAGTATTTTTCTAATTCGCTTACACATAAATTTCTGGAACCGATAACCGCCACCTTCAATTTTATACACCTCAAAAATTATTCGTCATAATCGCACCATTATACCACCGCTTTTGTTTTGACGCATAATTTCACTATAATAAAGTCATACTAATGTTATTATGGCGCAAATGAGGTGTCGTTATGGAGGACAAACTGGTTCGGTATACATTACGGGTAGACCGTTTGCTTTTTAAAAAGTTTCGGTATGTCGCTGAAGCGGAGGGGCGTTCAGCGAACAAGGAAATCGAACAGTTCCTAAAAAAGCCTGTTGCGGCGTATGAAGCGGAACACGGAAAAAGCGAATTGCCGTCTGAAGAGGCCTAATGATCTCTTTTTTACCTTTGCTTGCATAGCAAGGCGCAATTCATTTGCTGAATAAACATATAAAATAGGTTAGCGGCGCGCTGGTGAAGAGGCGTGCCGCTGTTTCGTTGTGTTGCATCGTCAAGCGAAACTCTCTCGCGTTTGTCATTCTGCGACAGTAGGGGGCGGCATCTCGACGGGCGGGTCTCCGCACCCGTCCGCAAAGTTTGATGTGATTTACGGAACGGTCAAGACCGCTCCGGACGCACATACTGTATTTTGTGCGCAGGACTTAAGAAAGTTGTAACCTTTTTGCGACTTGTTTTGTTAGAATTTTCTGTTATAAATAGAATACGCAAAATTTACTGCCGTGCGGCGGTATGCCGCACTTTGGGAGGGTATGTTATGCTTTTGTGTATTTCGATTGCTGTTATTTTGCTCGGCGCGGCTGTTTCTCTGCTTGTCACGTGGGCAAAGCGCAAATTCCCGAAGCTAGAAAATTCCTGCGAGGGCGCATATGCCGTCGGGTATTCGCTGTCGGCATTCGGCGCGGTCGCGCTGTACGGCGTGCTGTCGGGACAGATTGTATTGCCGGCATAAAAATGCGTTTACGGGGTTTCGCAAACGGAGAAAATCTGCTATGATACTGTTACAAGCAAAACGCAAACGAAAAAATGAGGGGAAACGGATATGTATACGGTTTTAATTTGCGACGATGACAAAGCTATCTTAGACTCTTTGGAAATCTATTTGCATTTAGAGGGGTACGAGGTCGTGAAAGCGGCCAACGGGGAGGAGGCACTTGCGGCGGCGCGAACGCACGAAATTCACTGCATTATTCTCGATATAATGATGCCGGGGCTGGACGGGCTGAACGCTACCTTGCAGCTGCGCGAGTTTAACAATGTGCCGATTATTCTGTTGTCGGCAAAAAGCGAGGATACCGACAAAATTACAGGGCTGTCGTTCGGGGCGGACGATTATGTGACGAAGCCCTTTAACCCATTGGAGCTGATGGCGCGCGTCAAATCGCAAATTCGCCGCTATGCAACCTTGGGCAGTATGGAAACGCGCGAAAATGTGCTGACCACGGGCGGGCTGTCGCTCGATCCCGACGCGAAAGAGGTCACGCTCGACGGCGAAGCAGTGCATTTGACCGCAACGGAGTACGGCATTTTAGAACTGTTGATGAAAAATATGGGCAGGGTGCTGTCCACCAATCAAATTTACGAAGCGGTATGGAACGAACCGGCGTTTTCGAGTGAAAAAACCGTGACGGTACATATCCGTCGTATCCGCGAAAAAATCGAAATTAACCCGAAAGAACCCAAGTATTTAAAGGTGGTGTGGGGTATTGGATACAAAATCGAACGGTATTAAATACAGCTACGGGATGAAAATCGCGGCGTTTTTACTCGCCGCGCTGTGTGTGCTGTCAAGCGCTTGGTGCTGTGTGGAAATCACCAAAATGCTGCACGACTACGGCTGGAAAAATCTTTTGGTGCGCGAAAATGCTGAATTTACCGACACAGCGATGTTTTATAACGAGCTTGCCACCGCCGCAAAGCAGGTGAAAAACGGCGCGCTGGCAGGCACTTGGGAAGAAGAACGCGCCGAAAATTATGACACACTCGAAGCGGAACAGGCGCGGGCGCTTGAACAGTTCCGCACATTTCAGGCGCAGTCGGAAACAGCGGCGAGAGACCTGTATACTTATACGGAGGAAAGCGCCGAGGAATATGAAACTACTATGCCCGTAGCAGTAACCGATGCTTTCGGGGAAGCGGTCAGCACCACTTCGGCGTCAAGCGCGTATTTTGACAAAACGGCGGCGCAAGCGTATTTGGAAACCTGTGAAATGGTATACCACTTCCAGTATTTTTCGGATGTTTCGATTTCCCTCAATTACACGACGACCGAAGATGAGGTTTTAGAAAATATTGAAACGGTTTATAACAACCGTCTTGCCTCGGCAAAGCGGGCGTTTGAGTCGAGCGTGGTGATTGCAAACGAAAAACTGTCGCAGTATGTCAATTTTCGGTATTTGGCAATAAGCAACCAAACGGGTGAAGTGTTCACAAACTGTCAAACGCCCGTAAAAACGCCCGAGGAATTTTACGCACTGTTTCAAAACAGCCCTGCCGCTTGGGTGCTCGGCGTTTCTGCCGAGCGGGGCGTGGTGTATTATTCCGACGCGGTGTCGGTGGACACGCTGTATGATACGGAAGTACAGGAAATCGGCTATGACAGCCTACCCGATTGGCTCGGTAGCACCTTCGGCGACGACGGCTTTGATATTTACCTTTGTGCGGATTTGCCCTTTGAACCGGGCGACGGGTTTTATACCGCCTATATAAATTTTTACAATACCTCTGCGCAACTCGAATCTTTGCTACTGGCGGCAATGCTGTTGCTTGCGGCGGCGCTGTTGCTTTCCATTTATTTGGTACTGGTTGCAGGGCGTGTACGCGGTGAAGAAGGCGTGCAATTCTCGGTGTTGGATAAAATTCCGACCGACCTGCATTTTATCCTTTCTTGGGGGCTTGCCATATTCGGGTTGTTCGGTGCGGCGGCGCTGTTGGACGCGTATGTATTTGACGATGCGGCCACCTATTATATCCGCAATGTTTCGCTTTTGTGTTTGGGCATTGCGCTCTTGTGCGCGGCGGTGTATGCCGTGTTAATGGAGTGGTTCACTTCCGCGGCAAAGTTTGCAAAAGCCAAACAATCCTTTGTACTCTCTATGCTGACGGCGAAAATTTTGCTGTGGCTGTTTAAAAAATGTAAAGCTTTCGGCAGTTGGGCAAAGCAAAAACTGCAAAAGGCAAAACGCATTACGGCATATCAACCCGAGCGTCTGCCGCAAAAGGCATGGCTGTTCGTGGCGCTGTATGTGGGTGTGAATGCGGTTTTGGCGTTGATTTTATCCACAAGCGGCTCTTGGTTTTTTACATTGCTGTGTATTGCCGCAGTCAATGTGGTCGCGTTAGTCTTGATTTGGAAATATGTACGCGCACTTGATGAAATTATCGTTGCCGCCGAGCAAAGCAAGTCGGGCGAAATGCCCAAAGACCTTGACACCGAATCTATGCCCGAGCCATTAAAATCGCTGGCGCAAAATTTAAACTATACCCAAGAGGAAATGCAAAAAGCCGTGCAAGAGGCGGTGAAAGGCGAGCGAATGAAAACCGAGTTGATTACCAATGTTTCGCACGACTTAAAAACCCCGCTGACTTCGATTATTTCCTATGTGGATTTGTTGAAAAAATGCGATATTTTAGACACAGACGCGCAAAAATACATTTCGGTGCTCGATGAAAAATCCATTCGCCTGAAGCGGCTGATTGAGGATTTGGTGGAAGCGTCGAAAGCGTCTTCGGGCGCGGTGACGCTTAACAAAATGCAGGTCAATTTGTATGAACTGGCGGTACAGGCGGTCGGCGAAATGGAGGATGGCTTTGTCGAACGGAATTTGCAGATTGTCTTAAACGAGCCCAAAGAAGCCCCCATCGTATTCGCTGACAGCCAAAAGACTTGGCGGATTATGGATAATCTGCTTTCCAATGCGCGCAAATATTCGCTCGACGGGTCGCGTGTATATATTGAGGTGGAAAAAGCGGGCGAAAGCGGCGTGTTTACGATTAAAAATGTTTCCGGCGAGGCGCTGAACATCGACCCGGATGAATTAACACAACGCTTTGTGCGCGGCGATGCGTCCCGCACCTTGGAGGGCAGTGGGCTGGGGCTGTCCATTGCCAAAGACCTTTGCCGACTGCAGGACGGTGCACTGAAGCTTGAAATCGACGGTGATTTGTTCAAAGCCACTGTCTCCCTGCCGCTGTATCACGGCGAGCCGTTGCAATAATTCCTATTTGGCGGTGAAACTCCTCGGCCGGAGGTGTATATACGGCGCGGCTTTCCTTGCCCTACCGTACAACAATCAACACAAATAAAGCCTTGACATTCTGCACCGTTCGGCGCAGAATGTCAAGGCTTATGCTTTATCCTGCTGTGCAAATTCCCGTTTGACCTCGTCGATTTTGTTCTGCGGGGCAAGGGTCTGTTTTCGCTTGCCGCGTGCGGTGAGTTCATCGAGCACGGTTGTGTGTAAGTTGTGCTCCTCCCGCAAAATGGCGAGTATATCGTTTTTGAGTGTCCCTGCGGTGCAGTCGGCGGCGGCCGCATTGTAAAGTTCGGCAATTTGCTGTTGAGATGCGAGTAAATCCTCTAATATTTCAATTTCGGAAAGCGGCGTGTCCGCTTCTTTTTGTGTTTGGGGCACAATCTCGGCGGCTGCTTCGGGCGCGGATTCACGGCTTGCGTGTTTCCCGTTTTCTTTATGATAAAACGCTAAAAATCGTATCATAATGTGTTTTGTGCTGTGCGGCAATCTGCTCGCAAAGCCCGCGCACGGTCGGGTCGTCGGTCAATTCAGCAAAGCTTTTGTATTTTTCAATCAGCCGTTTTTCCGCCTGCAGTGCATCGCGCACGGCGGACAGCTCTGCTTCGGTCAGATTTGCCATTCGGCAAGCTCCTTTCATTCGTTTTGATTAGATTTTGCGCAAAACAGAAGGGTATACCTTGTAAAATTTTGCAAAGAAAAGCGGTTGTATCAAAAAGATACAACCGTTTTGTTATTCCGCGCCGAGCCCGAAGCTGACGGACAGCGCGTGGTCGATTTTTTCCATTTCCTCTTGCGGCAGATTGCCCATTCGCTCTTTCAGCCGCTGTTTGTCAATGGTGCGCACCTGCTCCAATAAAACAATCGAGTCCTTTTGTAAGCCGCACCCGCCGGCATTGACGCGGATATGCGTCGGTAAATTGGTCTTGTACTTTTGGCTGGTGATCGCCGCCGCAATGACTGTCGGACTGTATTTGTTGCCGACATCGTTTTGCACAATCAGCACCGGTCTCGTGCCGCCCTGCTCCGAACCGACTACCGGACTTAAATCCGCGTAATAAATGTCCCCGCGTTTGACCGTCATAGAAATCACGCTCCAAAGAGAATTTCGGTACACTGTTAGTTTGACCTGAAATTCCCTTTCATAAACATTTTTTTCAAAGAAAAGGGGAGCAATACAGTATATGACGCGGCGGGGAATTGGGTACAAGCGCGATTATTGCACACACCCGTTTAAAAATTGCAATGCCGTATCCATCACAGCGCTGTCCTCCTCGCACATTTTGCGAAAATCCAGCGTTTTTGCATATGCGGCACATTCGGCGGCACTATCTTTGGATTTTGCAAGCACACCGAGCTTCGCGAGCGCTTCGGCAATGTATTGTTCTGCCGCCGAGGTGGCGTAAACATTGTGTTGTTTTTCGGGATAGAGAACGGATTGTATGTTTTGGTTTCCCGAAAGCGCCGCATTGCCCGCCACGGCATTTGCAAGCGGCACAACGCCGTCCTTTTCGCCGTGCAAAAGCAAAACGGGTTTTTGTGCGTCTTTTAACAGTTCGGCAGTCGGTTTTGCGGCGTTTTTACCAAACCGCAGACTTTCATACGCACGCAAAAACGGCTTTAAAAAGCCGAAGTTTTTGCCTGTTTGCACCTGTGCCTGCGCCGTAAGCAGTTCAGGCACATCGTTGGGCGCGGAAAATGCGAGCACGCCTTGCACTTGTGGCTCGTTGGCGGCGCGGCAAACGGTATACGCGCCCCAAGAGTGCCCCGCAAGCAATACGGGCAGATGCTTTGTGCGTTCGTCTGTTTTCGCAAATTGCAATGCGCTTTTCAGGTCGCAAACCGCCTGCGGCATACCGATAAGCGATTTGCCGTCGGACGCCATCGTGCCGGTGTTGTCATAGGCGAGCACCAAATAGCCGTGCTTTGCAAAAAAGTCAATTTCGGTGGTGTAACTCAAATGCCCGCCGCCCATGCCGTGGCAGAAAATCAGCAGGGCTTTAAAATCGGTTTTGCCTGTTTCGGAATATAAATTGCCGCGTAAGGTTTGCCCGCGATTGCCTCGGAATTCGACGGGTTCAGCCGTTAAATTGTCAAAATCCGCCGCCGCGAAATAGGATAAATACGGATTTCCCTCGCACCGCGCACCGAATGCGACTTTTTCCACCGACGCCGAGAGAATGAACAAAAACAAAACCACCAAAAGCAGTAAAAGGACTGCAATCCATATGTATAGCATTTTTACGCTCCTTTGTATAGCAAAATTTTAAGAATGCATACTTATTTTAACATAACCGTGTCCGCGTGCAAGCAAAATTTAAAAAAACAGAAAAAATTGCCTATTTAACAAATTGTTTACAAATAAATTGTTGACAAAACGGCAACCTAATTGTATAGTATATATTGTAGTTAGCACTCAGGAACTTAGAGTGCTAACGGTGCTAAAATCAGAAACGGGGCGGTGAATATGGAGCTTTCGGAACGCAAAAAGAAATTGCTTGCCGCGATTGTGGAGCGGTATATCGCCACCGGTGAGCCCGTCGGCTCCAAGGCGCTCGCGGCGTTGCCGGATTTGGCAGTTTCTTCGGCGACCATTCGCAACGAAATGGCGGAGCTTGTCAATATGGGGCTGTTGGAACAGCCGCACACTTCAGCAGGGCGCATTCCCTCAAGCGCCGGCTATCGGTATTATGTAGACAATTTAATGGGGCGCTATGAGCTGTCTCCGAACGAAAAACGGCTGATTGATTTGAAACTGCAAAACGCTTCGGGCGACGCGCAAAAGGTGCTGGAAAGTGCCGGCAACATTTTGGCGGAAATGACGCGTTGCGCGGCGGTCTCGACCACGCCTGCCGATGAGGCGGCGGTGGTGCGGCGCGTAGAGTTAGTCCCTATCGGTACGCGCACGGCAATGATTGTGATGCTGACCTCGTCCGGGATACTCAAGAGCCGCGTTTGCAAAACGACAAGCGAAATCACCGTCGATATGGCGGAGAATTTTTACAATATCGTCAATGCAAACTTCATCGGCAAACCCGCGGCGGCAATGCACATTGCCAAAATCCAAACGCTTGCCGTTTCGCTCGGTGAAAAATCCTTGGAAATGACGCCGCTGTTGGTGGCACTTGCCGATGTCGCGGCAATGACCGAGCGAACGGAACTGTTGTTGGAAGGGCAAAGCAATTTGCTCGGCTACAAGGAATATGAGCAGAACGCCTACGAGTTGATTGAATTTTTACGGCGTGCCGAGCCGCTGGGACAGATTTTTTCGCGGCAACAGAAAAGCGGCGAAAAAGTCGGCTTGCAGGTGCTCATCGGCGACGAAAACCGATTTCGGGAATTGCAAAATTCGAGTATGATTTTCGGCAATTACGAAATCGCGGGGCATCAAAGCGGCACGCTGGGGCTGATCGGTCCCACCAGAATTGACTATGCACGGCTCATTCCGAGCTTGCAGTATTTAACGCAAATCGTCGGGAAAATCCTTTCCGACAATGTGGAGGAATAGAGGTATGGCAAAAGAAGAAAAAACCAAAACCCCGCCCGAGGCAGAACAGACTGCCTCCGAAGCGCAATCGGCGGACGCGCCCGAAGCGGCACAGCCCGAAGAAAACGCGGCAGAGCAGAAATTGCAGGAACTCGAAAATCATCTCAAAGAAGCCAATGACAAATTCCTGCGCACCTTGGCGGAATACGATAACTACCGCAAACGCTCCGTGCGCGAAAAAGAACAGGCGTACGCCGATAGCAAAGCATCTGTGTTGGCAGAGTTCCTTCCCGTGCTCGACAATTTCGAGCGCGCGGCAGGCAACAAAGAAGCCCCGCTTGCGGATTACCAAAAAGGCGTGGATATGATTTTCACCCAATTTACGGAGATTTTCAAAAAATTGGGCGCGGAAAGCTTCGGCAAAGCAGGCGACGCGTTCGACCCGAATATCCACAGCGCGGTGATGCATATTGAGGACGAAACGCAACCTGAAAATACAGTTGCGGAGGTCTTCTCAAAAGGCTATAAATTAGGCGATAAGATTTTGCGACCGGCGGTCGTCAAAGTCGTAAACTGAATTTGACATATCACGATTTATAAACGAATTTGGAGGAATTTATTATGGCAAAAGTAATCGGTATTGACTTAGGTACAACCAATTCTTGCGTGGCGGTTATTGAGGGCGGCGAGCCTGTGGTTATCGCAAACGCAGAGGGCGCGAGAACCACCCCGTCCGTTGTGGCGTTCTCGAAAGACGGCGAAAGAATGGTCGGGCAGGTTGCAAAACGGCAGGCTATCACCAACCCCGAGCGCACGGTGGCGTCGATTAAACGCCATATGGGTTCGGATTACAAGGTCTCGATTGACGGCAAAAACTATACCCCGCAGGAGATTTCCGCAATGATTTTGCAGAAACTCAAAAGCGATGCAGAGGCCTATCTCGGCAGTAAGGTGACCGAGGCGGTTATCACCGTTCCCGCATATTTCACCGATGCACAGCGTCAGGCAACCAAGGACGCAGGCAAAATCGCGGGCTTGGATGTAAAGCGCATCATCAACGAGCCGACTGCGGCGGCGCTCGCCTACGGCATTGATAAAGAGGATGACCAAAAAGTTATGGTCTACGACCTCGGCGGCGGCACCTTCGATGTGTCCATCATCGAAATGGGCGACGGCGTGCAAGAGGTTTTGGCAACTGCCGGTAACAACCGTTTGGGCGGCGACGATTTCGACCAACGCATTATTGACTGGCTTGCCGATGAATTCAAAAAGGAACAGGGTATTGACCTGCGCACCGACAAAATGGCAATGCAGAGACTGAAAGAAGCGGCAGAAAAAGCGAAAATCGAACTGTCCGGCGTGACCACTTCGCAAATCAGCCTGCCTTTCATTACGGCAGACGCAACCGGCCCGAAACACTTGGAAACAACCTTAACCCGCGCAAAATTCAACGAAATGACCGCGGATTTGGTTGAAGCAACGATGGGGCCTGTTCGTCAGGCACTTTCCGACTCGGGCTTGCAGGCTTCGCAGATTAACAAGGTTTTGATGGTCGGCGGTTCTTCGAGAATTCCCGCCGTACAGGAAGCCATTAAGAGTTATATGGGTCACGAGCCGTTCAAGGGCATCAACCCCGATGAATGTGTTGCGGTCGGCGCGGCAATTCAGGGCGGCGTGCTCGGCGGCGATGTCGAGGGCATTCTGTTGCTCGATGTTACTCCGCTTTCACTGGGTATTGAAACCATGGGCGGTGTTTCCACCAAGATTATCGAGAGAAATACCACCATTCCGACCAAGAAGAGCCAAATCTTCTCCACAGCGGCGGACAATCAGACTTCGGTGGAAGTCCATGTTTTGCAGGGCGAACGCGAATTTGCAAAAAACAATAAGACCTTAGGCGTGTTCCACCTTGACGGCATTATGCCCGCACCGCGCGGCGTGCCGCAGATTGAAGTCACCTTCGATATTGACGCCAACGGCATTGTGCATGTTTCCGCAAAAGACCTCGGCACACAGAAAGAGCAGTCCATTTCCATCACTTCTTCGACCAATATGTCGAAGGACGATGTAGAAAAGGCAGTGAAAGAAGCCGAGCAGTATGCGGCAGAGGATAAGAAACGCAAAGAATCC
>JBJEPR010000118.1:0-16884 GCA_051881335.1 Candidatus Fimenecus sp.
CTGTTTTGTTCATTCATCGCCATAAAAAGAACCTCCCTTATGCAAATTCTATGCACATCGGGAGGCGGTTATGTTTGATTTTACTGTAAAAGACTTTCCAATAAAACAGGCTGACGCGTGGTAATATTATCGGGGGAGAGGGTCAAGAGATTGCGCATCACAAGCTTATTGTCCGCCGTCCAAAAGGAAACCTTCAAGCCCTCGGTATGGAATACCTCGCAAAGCGTTTTGCTCGCATTTTTGTAGTTGCAGTTCAAGCCGATTGCGCCGCTTCGCTTGACCTCCTCGGCAATGCTTTTCAAATATGCTTCGTCCTCTAAGCGCATTTTGTTTAAGTCGGCATTTAAGTAATAGGGAATGTCGGGCACGTCGATTTTGACGGTTTGGGTATGCTCTGCCTCCACGCCCGTAAAAAAGCATCTGTCCGCAAGCCCTGTCTCCGCAATCAAATCCGCGATTTCGGGGATATTGGTAAACGCTTTCAAGTCCAAATTCACCTGCACGGTGTCGGATTTTTCGGCTATCAGCCGCAAAGCGTCCGCAAGCAAAACGCCTTCGTCCGCGCCTGCGGTTTCGGCGTGCAACAGCACAGGCGTGCCGTCGTTGCGCACGGACACATCGACTTCCAAAACCGGCACTTGCAGGGCAATCGCCTTTTCAATAAATTCCAGCGAATTTTCTGCTGTATTTTCCGCGCCGCTGTGGGCGGTATAGGTAAAGCCGGCGGGCAACTCGATTTTTCCGTTGACAATGCGGTTCAGTTCCACGCCCGCGCGCGCCACAAGCAACGCGCCTGCCGCGCCTGCGGCAACGGCAATCCATTTTGTAATGGCTTTCATACCCTTGTCTCCTTATTCCATCTCTTTGAGCCAAACGCCGTCCGTTTTGATTTTTTCAATACGGTCGCCGGTGACATAATACACATCTTTTGCAATATCCATCATCGCGCGGTCATTCATAGAATCAGTATAAAACTCGTCAATTTCTCGGTCGCCGTACTGCTCGCGGTAGGCGGCGATTTTTGCCTCACGGTAGCACACGCGCCCGATTTCGCCGGTTTTTAAATCTACCTCGGTGCCGATGAAATGGTTTATCCCGATGCGGCGGCAAATTTCGCTGAGCATCACCTCGGGGCAAGCGGAAACAATTACATCGTCCTCGCGCTGTATTTTCGGGTAAAAGCTCTTGATTTTCTTTTCGTGCTCGTCCCAAAACTCCACAATCGACTGCTCAATATCCGAAAATTGTGCACAGCATTCCTTTAAAATATACCCGTAGTCCTTTTTGACATCGTCCAATTTCACTTTGCCCAATTTGTAAAGCACAAAACCCTCACCGAATTTGGGAATATACTTGGCAATGGCTTTCGGCGCTTTTTTGAGATAATACATAAAAATGTCAAAGCCGCTCTCGCCGTCATAAATGGTGTTGTCAAAATCAAATACGCGCATTTTACAGACCACCTTACCGCATAAAAGTATGTAAAAATTGATGCTACGCCGTTCAAAAGCAAACCTAAAATGAATTCTTCTACACTATTATAGTAGCATTCCGCCGTGTGTTCGTCAAGAAAAACCTTAAAAATCCGACGGTTGTAACACGCCTTTTTCGGTGATAAACGCGGTAATGAGGCTGTGGTCGGTCACATCGAACGCCGGATTGAGCGTTTTTGCATTTTGGGGGATTTTCGGGCTTTTGTACCAAAGCGAACGCAGTTCTTCACCGTCGCGTTGTTCAATCGGGATTTCCGCACCCGTCGGGGTAGTTTTGTCAATCGTCGAAAACGGCGCGCAAACATAAAACGGAATACCGTAATGCTTTGCCAAAATCGCCACACCCGATGTGCCGATTTTGTTGGCGGTATCTCCGTTTCTCGCCACGCGGTCACAGCCGACCAGCACCGCCTGCACCAAACCTTGTTGCATCGCATAAGACGCCATATTGTCGCAAAGCACGGTGACATCTATGCCCGCTTCGCACAGCTCATATGCCGTCAGCCGTGCGCCCTGCAACAACGGACGGGTTTCGTCGGCATAGACCTTGATATTGTGCCCCTGTTCTTTTGAGACATACACAGGCGAGAGCGCCGTGCCGTATTTGACAGTCGCAAGCCTTCCTGCATTGCAGTGCGTTAAAACCGCATCGCAATTTTGTAACAGCGCCGCACCGTATTCCCCGATTGTGCGGCAAACCGCAATATCCGCCGCGTGCAGTTCCAACGCCCGTGCCGTGAGCGCCGCCTTTTGTGCGGCAATGGGTGCTTCGCGGTTTGCGGTCTGTGTTTTGCGCATTTCGTTTACCGCCCACGACAAATTCACCGCTGTGGGGCGCGCTTTTTCGAGTACTGCCGCATTTTTTAGAAATTCAGCTTGAAATTCGGCAGATGTTGTCGTCGTGCTTTCGTTCGAGAGCACCGCAAGCCCCACCGCCGCCGCGATACCGATAGCAGGTGCACCGCGCACACGCAAGCGGTAAATTGCCTCCACCATATCTTCCAGCCGATAGAGCGAAAGCACAACGGTTTGATTCGGCAATTCGGTTTGGTCTAACAGCAAAAGACGATTGTGTTCGGTGTCAAAATGCACCGTTTCGCCGTGTAAATCACACATACAGTTTCCTCGGATTTGTAAAGGATATATACTTTACAGTTTTTCAATGATGCGACAGATGAGCGTTTGCATTTCAGCGCCCTTTCTGCGCCCCGCTTCCAAAACTTCTTCCTCGGTCAGCGGTTGTTTTAAAATGCCCGCCGCCATATTGGAAATCAGGGAGAACGCCAACACGCGCATCCCGCAATGATTAGCGGCAATGACCTCGGGCACGGTGGACATGCCGACCGCGTCCGCACCGAGCGTGCGAAACGCGCGGATTTCTGCGGGCGTTTCATAACTCGGTCCAGAGCACGCAAGGTAAACACCTTTACAGATGTTAATGCCCGTTTCTGCGGCGCATTGTTCGGCAAGTGCACGCAGTTCGGGATTGTAGGCAAAGCTCATATCGGGAAAACGGCAACCGAACGCGTCATCGTTTTTGCCGACCAACGGATTTTTCCCCATAAAATTGATGTGGTCTTCAATAAGCATAATATCGCCGACGGAAAACGCGGTATTCACCCCGCCTGCGGCGTTCGTCAAAATCAGCGTTTCCACACCGAGACAACAAAGCGTGCGAATGGGCAATAAAATATCCGCCATTTCGTGCCCCTCGTAAAAATGGAGCCGACCTTGCATACAAATGACTTCTTTGCCCGCGAGCGTCCCCGCGATAAACCGCCCTTTGTGTCCCGGCGCGGTGGAAACGGGAAAACCGTCGAGGTCTTTATAGTCCACAAACACGGGGTTTTCGATTTTTTCGCCCAAATCCCCGAGCCCCGAGCCCAAAATAATGCCGATTTTCGGCTGTACGGCGATTTTTGCCTTTAAAAGCTCTGCATATTGTGCGGCAGTTTTACGCATTGGCTTTGACCTCCTGTTGAATACGGCGGGTGCGCTGTTCCACCTCAAATTTGATTTTTTCAATATCCAAGGTCAAATATTCGCCGTCACGGTACAGCACCTTGCCGTCTACCATTGTGAGAACTACATCTTCACCGCTTGCGGCATAGACAAGATTGTTGACGGTATCATTGTGTGGGCACATATGCACGGTATCTAAATCCACCGCAATCAAATCCGCCTTATTGCCGACCGCAACGGCACCGCTGTCATCGCGCCCTTGCGAACGCCAGCCGTTCACGGTGGCAATTTTCAAGACATCGCGCTCCGACACAATATCGGGCTGACGGCGAATGCCCTTCGGCAACAGCGCGCAGAGGTACATTTCTTTGAACATATCAAGGTTGTTGTTTGACGCGACCGAGTCCGTACCAAGCGCAACATTGACGCCTTTTTGCAGCAGCGCAAACACATCGCACACGCCGCTTCCGAGTTTTAGGTTGCTTGCGGGATTGGTCGCAACGGTCACGCCCTTTTCTTTAAAAATTTCGCGGTCTTGCTCGGTCACCCACACGCAGTGCGCCGCCGTACAGGGCACATCGAACACGCCACACGCCGCAAACAATTCGGCAGGGGTTAACCCGCCGTGGCGCTGTTTGCATTCCTCGTGCTCTTTTTCGGTTTCGGACAGATGGATATGTGCGCGAAGCCCATATGCCTTTACGCTTTCTCCAAACTGCTCAATAACGGTGCGGCGGTTGGTGTATTCCGCGTGCAAACTCATATCGATTTTTATGCGCCCGTCACAAGCGTTGTGGTATGTCTTAATCAGATTCTCGCTTTCCTGAAAACTCGGAATTTCGGCAATATCGCAATCCGTAAAGCTCGTAATCGCCCGCCCGAAATTGCATTTGATACCGCTGTCCGCAACAGCGCGCAGAACATTTTCCGAAAAGAAATACATATCGGTAAATGACGCCGTACCTGTTCTAATCATTTCGGCAATGGCAAGCGCGGTGCTGTAATAGGCGTCCTCATCGCGTATTTTGTCTTCAAACGGAAACACGCGTTCTTCAAGCCAGCGCTGTAACGGTAAATTTTCGGCATAGCCGCGCAACAGCGTCATTGCCGCGTGGGAATGTGCATTGACAAAGGCGGGCATCAACAGGCGATTTTTCCCGTCATACCCCTCCCCGAAATCCTCGGCAGGTGCACTGTCGCCGACAAAGGTGATTTTGTCGCCCCGCACGCCGACATATTGGTGCGGTACAATTTGAAAATCTGCATTTAAAACGGTTATATTTTTAAAAAGCATCGTTTATTCCTCCGTTACAACGGTTACGCAGACGAGTTCGGGGCGATTAAACACCCGCACGGGAAACAGACTGTTCCCCAAGCCCCGACTGATATACAAAACCGTATTCTGTTCGGTAAATTCCCCCGCATCGTATTGCGGAAACAGCCCTTGGTCGGGCGCGGCAAGCCCGCCGACAAACGGCAAACGCACCTGCCCGCCATGGGTATGCCCCGAAAAGACGAAATCCACCTCTGCCGCCGCATAATTTGCAAGTTCCTGCGGTTCGTGTGCCAACAGGATTTGCAAAGTGTTTTCGGGCAAGCCGGCACAAAGTGTTTGCAAGGTCCCGTCTGCCAAATGCGCGTCATCTAAACCGACAAGCGCAATTTCACACCCGCGCACAGAAACGGTTTGGGTTTCATCATTTAAAAGTTGCACGCCGCACGCCGCCAACTCCCTGTAAAAACGCTCTCTTTCCTCTTTCGGCAAGCGGTTTTCGTGATTGCCCGAAACGAAATACACGGGCGCAATTTCCGTTGCCGCAGAAGCAAATTCCAGCGCAATATTGATATCTGCACGGCGGCTGTCCACTGTGTCGCCCGTCAGCAAAATCAAATCGGGATTTTGTGCACGAACAAACGAAAGCAGTTTTTCACTTTGCGCGCCGAACGCCTTGTTGTGCAAATCCGACACCTGCACAATTCGAAGCCCGCCCTCGGGCACAGCTTTTGCGGTTTTCGCTGTGTACTGTGTCAAAGTCAAATCATTATTTTGCCACAGCACAAACGCAATCAGCAAAACAAGCGCAAGGCTGAACAGTACCGAGTCGCGTTTGCGCCATTTTTGCGGTCTTTTCTGTTTCATATCTTTATAAGTTCGGGGCGGAAAACGCTTCCGCCCCACAGAAATTACACGGTTTCAAATACGACCGTTTCAATCACAACATCTTGGAGTGGCTTGTTTTGGAAAAAGTCCACCTTCACCGCAGCAATATTGTCCACAACCTCTAAGCCGTCTACGACCTGCCCGAACACGGTGTGCTTATAATCGAGCCACGGTGTACCGCCCAAGGTCTCATAGGCGCGCACGCAATCATTCGGGAACAGCTCCTCGGGCGCAGTTTCGAGTTGGTCAATCATATCGTCGGGCACATTTTTCGCCTGCACAATAAAGAACTGACTGCCGTTGGTATTCGGTCCTGCGTTCGCCATAGAAACCGCGCCGCGCAGGTTGTGAAGCTCCGGCGTGAATTCGTCCTCGAAGCTGTCGCCCCAAATGCTTTCGCCGCCCATCCCCGAGCCTGTCGGGTCGCCGCCCTGAATCATAAAATCGTTAATCACGCGATGAAAAATCAACCCGTTATAATAGCCGTTTTCGGCGTGCGTTTTGAAATTCTCCACCGCTTTGGGCGCCAAATCCGGGAATAAACGAATTTTAATATCTCCCATATTGGTTTTGAGTACGGCAAGGGTTTCGCCCGCCTTCGGTGCTTCAGTCTGCAACATAATTCGGTTCTCCTTTTCCTTGTGTAGTGGTTAAAATTTGATTTCTGCCGTTTGCTTTTGCCGCATACAAAAGCACATCGGCTTTTTCTATATATTCGTCCATATGGCTTTGCGCCGTAGGGATTGCGGAATGAACGCCGACCGACAGGGTAATTGACTGCCCGCAATGCGGGATTTGCAAATTAGAAACCGCTTTTACAACGCGGTTCATTGCCAAAAACGCATCGGCACGGCTTTTGTCCTCAAACACGGCAATCAGTTCGTCGCCGCCGAGACGGTACGCCCGCGCGCCGTCTGCCTCCACCGCAGAAAACGCCTCGCCGACCGCCCGCAGGCACGCATCGCCCACGGTATGCCCATAGGTATCGTTCACCGATTTAAAATGATCAATATCGGCAATCGCCACCGTAACAAAACAGCCTTTTTCAGCGCAACGGGCGAGGATTTCTGCCGTTTCCCGCACAAAACTGCGGCGACTGCGAAGCCCTGTTAACTCATCTGTATTGGTTAGCTTTTGGAGCTGCTGATTTTGCGCTTCAATTTGCACACGGTTATCCTGCAATTCCTTGTTGAGGCAGTTGAGCGCTTCGCTTTTTTGCAGAATACTGTATTCCTTTAAAAACACCTTATATTTGGAACGGTAGCGTGAAATGCCGATAATCACCGACAAAACGGCGATCCCCACCATACGGAACAGCAAAAGCGGTTGTAAAAACACCTGCAAATCCAAGGCGAATACCGCAGCGAAAAACGCGCCCATCGTCACAGCCACATTGCAAAGCAGCACCGCCGGCCGATAGTACAGCGTACAGCTTCCGATAAACAAGGCGACAATCAGAGAAAAGCCGACAATTCCGGTTTCCAAATCCAGCACCGTAAATACCACACTGCGCAGCATATACAAAAGCATATATAGGTCACAGCAAACCGTAATCAGACGGAAATGCTTTTCGGCACTGCGGCGAAGGAGAAAACTGCCGAGCAAGCACAGCACATTCACAAAGAGCATTCCGCCGTACAGCGTCACAAAAATGCGCGCACTGACGGGGATTTCGCCTGTCACGCGGTGCAAAGCTACCGCGGCAACCACGCAACGGACGGTTTCCGCAACCAACGCCGCCCACAGCCAAAAGCGCATCGCTTGCATACGGTTACGCACCGCCGTGTCCACGGCAAAGTCTCGTTGCAGTTGTGCTTTGTTGACTTCACATTCGGCAAGAATGGCTTTTTCACCGTTCGTATCGAAAAAGGAAAGCAGCTTCTCATATATCCGCATCGGTTCACCCGCCTTTCGCACAACGCCAAATATACTGTATACAGAGAAGTATAGCAGAAATTCAGCCGTTCGTAAACCGCTCGCCGAAAAATTGCGTCTGTAAATTCTCGACTTTTTTCGCGTCCGCAGCAGGGAATTCCCCAAACGGAAACGGAATGTTCAGCGCCGCATACTTTTCCTCGCACAGCTTCAGAAACGGCAGCAGCTCGACCTTTTCGATACAAGGGAACTGCCTGACAATCACTTGTAGATTTTCCATATCCGCTTTTGTGTCATTCACCCCGGGCGTTACGACCTGCCGCACAATGACGCGCTTCTTTTGCCGGTCGGCATATTCCAGGAAACGCAAAACCGTTTCGAGCGGAATGCCGATATATTTTTCGTATTTTTCGGTGTCCGAAAATTTAATATCCAACAAAACAATGTCGGTAACGGCAAGCAGTGTTTCAACGGTACTGTCCAAGCGGATGCCCGAAGTGTCCAATGCCGTGGAAAGCCCATTGCCTTTACACAGCTTGAACAATTCCGTAACGAATTCTGCCTGCAAAAGCGGCTCGCCGCCCGATACGGTCACACCACCCTGTGTGCCGAAATAGGCTTTATACTTTTGTATTTTGTGAAACAGCGTTTCCGCATCAACCGCTGTGCCGCCGGCTTTGTCCCAAGTATCGGGATTGTGGCAATACGGACACCGCAACGGACAGCCTTGTAAAAATACCACACTGCGCACACCGGGTCCGTCTACTGTACCGAGACTTTGAAAGGAATGCACTCTGCCAATCATAGATTTACTTCCTTACACATTCCAACTGTTCAAATAGGTTTTCTGTTCTTCCGACAAGGCGTCTACCTTTACGCCCCACGATGCCAATTTGCGCCGCGCAACCTCGCGGTCAATTTCCTCCGGCACAAAATGCACACCATCCGAAAGATCTTTATGCTGTGCAATATACCGTGCGCAAAGCGCCTGAATGGCAAAGCTCATATCCATAATCTCCGCAGGATGTCCGTCGCCCGCCGCAAGGTTGACAAGTCTGCCCTCGGCAATCAAATGGAGCACTCTGCCGTCCGCCAGTTTATATCCCATAATATTTTTGCGGCTTTCGAACTGCTCTACCGACAGTTTTTCCAAATCGCCGATATTGATTTCCACATTGAAATGCCCCGCGTTGCAAAGGATTGCGCCGTTTTTCATTCGGCGCATTGACTTTTCGGTAATGACATCCTTACAGCCCGTCACCGTGATAAAGAAATCACCGATTTCAGCGGCTTCCTCCATCATCATCACGGTAAAGCCGTCCATAACCGCCTCCATCGCCTTGACCGCGTCCACCTCGGTCACAACGACCTTGGCGCCCAAGCCTTTTGCGCGCATTGCAACGCCCTTGCCGCACCAGCCATAGCCTGCCACAACAACGGTTTTGCCCGCCACAATCAAATTGGTCGTGCGGTTAATACCGTCCCAAACCGACTGCCCCGTGCCGTAGCGGTTATCAAATAAATATTTGCATTTGGCGTTGTTCACCGCGAGCATCGGAAAGCGAAGTGCACCGTCCGCCGCCATCGCCTGCAAGCGGATAATCCCCGTGGTGGTCTCCTCACAGCCGCCCAACACCTCGGGCAAAAGCTCGCGGTGTTCGTTGTGAATCAGATTCACCAAATCGCCGCCGTCGTCAATAATAATATTGGGGTGCGAAGCAATTACCGACTGCAAATGCGTATGGTATTCTTCGGCGGTCGCGCCGTGTACGGCAAAAACCTCCATACCGCTTTTTACGAGCGCGGCGGCGATATCGTCTTGGGTGGACAGCGGATTACTGCCCGTAACAAACATTTCGGCACCGCCCGCCTGCAACACGCGGCAAAGATAGGCGGTTTTTGCTTCCAAATGCACCGAAAGCGCCACGCGAAGCCCCGCGAACGGCCGTTCGGCGGCAAATTCCGTCTCCAACCCCGACAACAGCGACATAAAGGATTTTACCCATTGTATTTTTTGTTCTCCCGAAGCATACAGCGCTTCGTTTCGTATCTCACTCATTCGGACACTCCCAAAATTTATATTTTTTGTGTAAAAAAACAGACTGGAACTGTTAAATTCTATGGTATATAGCGTACCACAGCCCGGTAAAAATTGCAATAGATATTGACACTTCGCAAGTTTTGTGCGATAATGCACACAGAGACTGATTTGGAGGTTTTTGCTATGAATTCTGCGGTAAAACGGACTGTTTGTTTGGTCCTTGCCGTCTTGTTAATGGTCTGTTCGTTCGCCTCCTGCAAAAAGGACGGCGGCGAGGAAGAAATCACGCGTAGTGCAAACGGCATTGCGGCACCCGAAACCACGGCGGAAGTAACAACTGCGGCGTCTGAGGAAACAACTGCAGAAACCACTGCCGCGGCAGAGACAACGACCAAAAAAGCATCATCTTCCGCACAATCCAACAGCAACACGACGACCACAATGCAAAACAGCGACAAGGTGAACCAAGCCGCACAGCAAAGCGGTGTGGATGTTGCGTTGGCGGCGTCCTTAATCAATGCGCTCGGCTACAATTATGATGCCAACGAGGGCGTATTTTACACGGAGCTTGACTCCTGGCAACGCTCCGGTAACTACATTAAGCACTACGATATGCTTGCCGCGCTCGGCAATATGACCTATCTCACCACCAAGGTGGATTTTAACTATGACAATCTCGCGTGGCGTATTCAGTTTTGGAAAGGACAGTACGGACCGTTCGGCGGCGCGGAAATCGGCGTGTACTACAAAATTCCCGGACAGACCGACGAGTTATATTACTGCGCGGACGACGACCACCTTTTGTATATGTCTTACACGCTGTATCTTTCCCCTGCAGATTATCAAAGCGGAAAAAAATTCTTTACCCGCGGCTGGCAAAAGCATTGGTGGCTGACCGGCTTTAAGGCGGCAAAGGTTGACCCCGAATCCTTGGTAATGTCCGCGCGGATTCGCACCTATGACAGTACCATGCGCGACGCAATGGAGCAGGGCTTAATTGCCGCAGGTTTCACAAAGGGCAATGCGACCACACAAATGGACACCTACAAAAAGTCCGGATTTGATTTCTACATTTTGTGGCACAGCGCCGGCGCAACCAATTACAAATAAACAAGCATAAAACACGGCAAAGCCCGCATTTGCGGGCTTTTGTTGTTTGGAGCAAAGATATGAAAAGTAGCTTTTTTGCATTCGCCTCGCGCATCAAATACATCAACCGCTGGGCGTTAATGCGCAACACAACCTATGAAACCTTAAGTCAACATTCCTACGAAGTGGCAACACTCGCCCACGCTTTGGCAGTCATCGGCAATCGGCGCTTGGGTAAAAGCTATGACACCGCGCGTGCGGCGCTGTTGGGACTGTATCACGACACGCCCGAAATTATTACCGGTGATATGCCTACGCCCGTCAAATACCACAGCGGCGAAATGCGCGAAGCCTTTGCAAAAGTGGAGCAATATGCGGGTGAGCGCTTGCTTTCGATGTTGCCCGATGATTTGCGCCCCGATTACGAGCCGTTGCTGACAGAAAACAGCACAGAGGCAGACCTTTGCCGTCTTGTGAAAGCGGCGGACAAGCTCTCGGCATACATCAAATGCATTGAGGAACGCAAGGCGGGCAACGCGGAATTTTCCGAAGCGGAAAAAGCTACAAAAAAAGCGTTGGAAACTATGGACTGCCCCGAACTGCAAATTTTCCTGACGGACTTTTTGCCGGCGTACAGCTTGCCGTTAGATAAACTGAAATAATCTGTTCTTTCATTGAGATCCTTCGCTTCGCTCAGGATGACGGATTCTTATTTTACAGAAAAGATTATAAAAAAAGCGTGTGCGAACCGAAATTCGCACACGCTATTTTTTTGTATGTTTTTATTGTCGACTTTACCGCAAATTATTTCGCCAACGCACCGACTTCTAACATATAGGCACCGATTTGGCCGCCGAATTCCGGCGCACCATCCATAATCAGGTGACCTTTCTTGACGGCTTCAAGCATATCGTCCGTGCCGAGCAAAATGCCCAAGGCACTATCCAAACTGTCAAAACGCAGGGTGAAGAACGGCATAGCGCGTTTATATTCGCCTCTGCCGGCTCTTGATTTGCCCGCTTTAATGCGCAAATACGCGGAAATCTGCGGATAGCCGTTAACCGCCCACGCATAGACGCGGTCGGGGCTCTTCGAAGTCCAATCGTGAATTTCCTCGTGCCCCATTTTGTTGAGCTGGCTGATGCCGCTCGAAAGCAAATAGAAATAGCATTTGACAAGCAATTCCTTTGTTTCCTCGTCCTTCGGCGGCTCCGTTGCACCAAGCAAAGAGGACATTTTGAGAAGCGTCATCAAAAATGCTTTGAACGCACCGAAATGCTTGACAACACCGCGCATTTTCGGTAAAGTTGCCGGACTCATTTTCCCCTTGAAAAAGGCGTTCATCGCTTCAACGCTCTTAAACTCCAATTCCACATGGGGGTTCGGGTCAACGCGGTTCAAGTGTACCAGCCACTCATCGCCGTTGACCACATAATGCATACCGACCTTGCCGCCCTCTGCATCGGGGTCGAGCGCCGTCACCTGAATGATGGCGTGCACCTTTTCGAACTGCTTTTTTAAAGACGGCACATCGGTCGCAATCACCTTGACCAGCGGCAGTGCGGCATTAAAGAATATTTTATTGGAATACAATTCTTCTTTTGTATGCAAGTGTTTCACACTCCTTTTTGAAAAGGTTTCGCACTGTTTTTACGGGACAGCGCAAGCCCGAAAAGGAATGATTATACCTCATCATCCCAATTATCATCGAGTTCGAAATCTTTGTGCATAACTTCACGAACCGCCTCAATGATGCCGTTCGCGTCAATGCCGACAATGGACATAATATCCTCATGAAGTCCGATAGGTGCGAACTTGTCGGGGTGACCGAGTTTCTTGAAGGCACAGCCTTTGCCCGATTCCACAACGACTTCGGCAACCGCCGAGCCCAAGCCCCCGAGGGTGCTGTGGTCCTCCACCGTGATAATGCGGCGGGTATCCTGTACCGCTTTGAGGATTGCCTCTTTGTCAATCGGTTTAATGGTGTGCATATTGAGCACGCGCACTTTCAAGCCGTCGGCATTTTCCAAGAACTTCGCCGCTTCGCGCGCTTGGAATACGCACGAACCGCAAGCGATAACGGTAATATCGGTACCGGGGTGTACTTCCACCGCCTTGCCGACTTCAAAGCCGTAATCCTCATTGTCATACAGAACACGGTCAAAACCACGGTTGATGCGGATATAATACGGACCGAAGTTTTCATATGCCGCGCGCACGGCGTTGGCGGTTTCGTAACCGTCTGCCGGGCAAATCACGGTCAGGTTGGGCATAGAACGCGTCACTGCCAAATCCACGATGGCGTGGTGGGTAGAGCCCGCCTGGCCGAACGAGGTGCCGGAGTGCGTCGCAATGATTTTTGCGTTGACATTCTGATAGCAAATGTCGGTATGTAACTGGTCAGCCGCGCGCAAGGACGCGAATACCGAGAAAGTCGATGCAAACGGCACAAGGCCTGCTCTTGCCATACCGGCGGCTACGCCGAGCATATTCTGCTCCGCAATGCCGACATTGAAAACACGATCGGGGCAAGCATTGGTGAAGTCCTGCAATTTGGTAGAAGTCGCAAGGTCGGCGGTAACCGCCACGATTTCCTTGTGCTCTTTGGCAAGGTCTGCCAAGGTTTTCCCGTAGATTTCCGAAGTGGAAAGCTCGGGGGTTTCAATTACATTGTAAACAAATCCTCCTGCCATTATTCAAACTCCTTTCCGCAGCGAGCAATGCGCTCTGCGCTGTAATCGTCGAGGTCTTGCGCAGCCGTCTTTGCCATTTCGTCATCAATCGCACCGTAATGCCATTTGTAGTTACCGGCAGTCAGTTTAATACCGACGCCTTTTACGGTGTCTGCAACGATAACCGAGGGTTTCTCTTTGCAGGCGTGCGCTTCATCAAGCGCTTTGCAAAGCTCCACAATGTTGTTGCCGTCGCAAACGATGGTGTTGAAACCGAATGCGGTGAATTTGTCCGCCAACGGCTCTAACTTCATAACATCTTCGGTGTTGCCGTCAATCATACAATGGTTGCGGTCCACAATCGTGATGCAGTTGGTGAGGTTGTAGTGGCGAATGGTCATTAAGCCTTCCCAGTTGGAGCCTTCGTCCAGTTCGCCATCACCGGTGACAACATAGGTGTAATAGTCCTTGCCGAGCACGCGCGCCGCAATCGCCGTACCCGCGGCAATCGGAATGCCGTGGCCGAGCGAGCCTGTGGACGCGTCCACGCCTTCGACCTTGTTGGAGTCCAAATGGATACCCATTTTGGAATTGGTCAGGTTAAAGGTTTTGAGCTGTTCCATATCGTTCCAGCCGAAGTCGCAAAGCACAGGTGCATACGCAATGCCCGCGTGACCTTTACTGAGAATGAAACGGTCTCTGTCCTCCCACTTGGGGTCCTCTTTCTTAATGTTGAGGTATCTGTGGTACATAACGGTGAGAATGTCCATAACGCTCATACCGCCGCCGATGTGCCCGCTGCCCGCCCAAACCGTGGTTTGCAGGCAAAGGTGACGCAGGTCATTGGCTTTTTTTTCCAGCGCCAACCATTCTTCCTTGGTTAAAGGTGCTTTTTGCATGATTTTCCTCCTTAAAAATCAATTTATTGCCTTGCGGAAATTGCCGCAAAATTCACAAGTTCAGCCTTTGAGCTCCGGATGGCGTTTTTCGACCACCGCGAATGCGTCTTCGGCGATTTCGATGGACTTTTTGATGTCCTCATCGGTCACAGCCGCATTCATAAAGTGGTTGTGGTGCGAGGCTAAGAACAACCCGCGGCTGACGCATTCTGCAATCCACTCCTGATGGAGCATTAAGCTGTCGTCATTCGCAATGCGCAGATAGAACAGCGCCGGCTCGCCCGAAACCACCAAATCAAAGCCGTGTTCCGCCGCCGCAGCTTTAAAGCCGTCGGTGAGCTTTGTACCCATTTCGCGGAACATTTTGGGGGTATTCAGTTTTTTCATTTTATTGATGCAGGCAATGGACGCCGCAAACGGCACGGCGCTCATCCAGTAAGAGCCGGTATAGGTTAAGCCCGAAACCGTGCCCTTCATATGCTCGCCGCCGCACAGTGCCGACATATTATAGCCGTTTGCCAAAGCCTTGCAGAAGCAGATAAGGTCTGCCTTAATGCCGTAGTAGTGGTCGGAGCCCTGCAAATCCAAACGGAAGCCCGTGCGGACGTCGTCGAAAATGAGCACCATACCGTGGTCATCGCAGAATTTGCGGACTGCCTGCCAATATTCTTTGGAAGCCACGCGGTTGTCACTGAAATTACCGTGGTCATACGGCTGTGCGATAAGACCTGCCACATCGCCGTTGCAGGCTTCGTACGCTTCTTCGAGCGCCTGCAAATTGAACCAAGGCACAACCACATTGTTGGCAACCTCTTCAGGCAGAATGCCGGGATAGTCTACCTTTTGTGCCCATTGGAAATCGCCGTGATAGAAGCCCTTTAAGAAGAACATTTTCTTTTTGTGGGTATGTGCACGCGCGGTCATTACCGCCAAAGTGGTCGTATCCGACCCGTTTTTGCAGAAGAATGCCCAGTCTGCCGAAGCAACGGTATCCACCAAATTTTCGGCACATTCCACCATCACCTTAGAGGGCGAAGTGGTGCAGTTGCCGAGCTTTAACTGTTTCATTGCCGCCGCGTCTACATCGGGGTCATTGTAGCCGAGCACATTCGGACCGTATGCGCACATAAAGTCTATGTACTTGTTGCCGTCTACATCCCAAAAATAGGTGCCTTGCGCCTTTTCGGAGTAGAAAGGCCATTTGGAAACGGGAACCCATAAGCCTTCGGCAGGGCCCAAATGCCCGTAAATGCCCGAGGGAATTACCTTAATTGCCCTGTCAAAATACTCATGGCTTTTGTCGTGTTTATATTCCGGAAATTTGCTCATTGTCACGCGCCCTCCTTATGCTAAATACAGAGCAACTCTGTCAAGAATTCGGTTCATATTGTCCACCATCGAAAGCATACCGCGGATTTCCACCGTACCCTTGCCGATGCATTCCATCGCGTTTATTTTGCCGTTGAACAAATCGTTTGCCAACTGCAAATTGTCGAACTGCATAATGGCACGCGGATTTGCGCTCTTTTGCTTGACGGTAACCAAATGATTGTCTTTTACGCGCAGCGTTGCGGCGGGGCCGTCTTTAATTAAGAAACTGATTTCCCCGTCGAGCATATATGACGCGCTCGCTTTGCCGATTTCGTCCTGATTGCCGATTTGCGAAAGCGCAACAGAAATCGTGTAGAAAGTCAACACAGTGGAAAGTTCAAAGAACGCAGGGTCTTTGAGCGCTTCCTCGGTCGGCTTCATCAATTCAGTTAATCTGTCGGTCAATGCAGTAAAGGTTTTCAGCAAAAAGCCGATTTTGGTAAAGCCCTTTGCGGGAATCGGTGTTACAGTACCGTCGATAATACCGTTGAACTTTTCGCACGAGGCGACCGGAATGTAAATGTCGCACGGCTGTTTGCCGTCTTCCATACGGCAGCCGTTTTTGGTGAATTTGATGGTTGCCGCGGGCCCGCCTTTGACATCAAAGCAGACGGAAACAGGCTTTTTCATCTCTGAAAGGATTTCCTTCGACTTGCTGTCGAGCTCGCAGAGATTTTCGAGGGTGCCCAAAACCGCATAGAGGTTTATGTAGGCTAATGTTCTTGAATCGGTCAATGTAATTCCTCCTTATGCAGATAATAACCGACATAGTTCTTTGAACTATATAGTATAATCATACCAAATTTTCCGTGCAAAGTCAACGAAAATAAACAGTTGTCAAGATATTTTTTAATCAAAAATTACTTTTATTTTGTGCAAAAAAAGAGATGATTTTTCGTGTGCGGTGTGCTATAATATCATTTGTATGCGGGCATTTGACGGAAAAAGTGCCGGAAAGGACGAAATCTTATGTCATTTTTGAAAAAAATCTTCGGGGATTACTCCTCTAAAGAGGTCAAGCGCGTTTTGCCGCTGCAAAAGCAGGTTTTGGCATTGGAAGATGAATACGCCGCTTTGACCGACGAACAGTTAAAGGCAAAAACACCGGAATTTAAAGAAAGACTGCAAAACGGCGAAACACTCGACGATATTTTGCCCGAGGCATTTGCCGCCTGCCGTGAGGCGTCGGCGCGCGTGCTCAATATGAAGCACTTCCCCGTGCAAATTATCGGCGGTATCATTTTACATCAGGGCAGAATTGCCGAAATGAAAACCGGCGAAGGAAAAACCTTGGTCGCTACCCTCCCCGCCTACTTAAACG
>JBJEPR010000119.1:0-3702 GCA_051881335.1 Candidatus Fimenecus sp.
GAACCGATATAGCCGCAGGTACGGCGCGCAACATTCATTTTGTCTTGGTCACGGTTATGGCAGTTGGGGCATTCCCAAACGAGTTTCCCGTCCTCTTCGACAATCTGGATTTCGCCGTCATAGCCGCAGACTTGGCAATAGTCGCTCTTGGTGTTGAGTTCGGCATACATAATGTTGTCATAGATGAACTTAATGACTTCCAGCACCGCAGGAATATTTTGCTGCATATTCGGCACTTCGACATAGGAAATCGCGCCGCCGGGCGAAAGGGCTTGGAATTTGGATTCCAAAGCCAATTTCTCAAATGCGTCAATCGGCTCGGTCACATGGACATGGTAGGAGTTTGTGATATAGTTCTTATCCGTCACGCCCTCGATAACGCCGAAGCGTTTTTGCAGGCTCTTTGCGAATTTATAGGTGGTGGATTCCAGCGGCGTACCGTAGAGAGAGTAGTGAATATTCTCGGCATTTCTCCACTTCAAGCAAGCGTCATTGAGCGCCTGCATCACGCGAAGACCAAATTCCTCACCTGCCGGTTCTGTGAGTTTCTTACCGGTAACCTCATAGACGCATTCCCAAAGCCCCGCATACCCGAGCGACAGCGTAGAATAGCCGCCGTGGAGCAATTTGTCAATGGTTTCACCTTTTTTCAGTCTCGCAAGTGCCCCGTACTGCCACAAAATCGGGGCGGCATCGGACAGCGTGCCTTCCAAGCGTTCGTGGCGGCATTGGAGTGCTCTGTGGCAAAGTTCCAAACGCTCGTTTAAAACTTCCCAGAATTTCTTTTCATCGCGTGTTTCGCGGCACGCGGTGCAAGCGACATCGACCAAATTGATGGTGACAACGCCCTGATTGAAACGGCCGTAATATTTCGGGTTACCGTTTTCATCGACATACGGCGTTAAGAAGCTGCGGCAGCCCATGCAGGTATAGCAGTTTCCGTTGCCGTTTTCGTCGATTTTGAGCTGTAACATAATCTTTTCGGAAATATAGTCGGGCACCATACGCTTTGCGGTGCACTTTGCCGCAAGCTCGGTTAAGTACCAATACTCGGAGTCCTCGTGAATATTGTCCTCTTCCAAAACATAAATCAGTTTCGGGAATGCGGGCGTGACCCACACGCCGACTTCGTTCTTTGTACCGATAATGCGCTGACGAAGCACTTCTTCGATAATGATGGCAAGGTCTTTCTTTTCCTGCTCGTTTTTCGCCTCATTCAGATACATAAAAACCGTGACAAACGGGGCTTGGCCGTTGGTGGTGAGAAGCGTAACAACCTGATACTGAATGGTCTGTACGCCGCGTTTGATTTCTTCGCGGACGCGCTTTTCAACCAATTTATCGACCTGTTCGGGCGTGGCGTCAATGCCAAAGTTCTGCATCTCCTCGGACAGCTCGCGGCGGATTTTTTCACGCGAAATCTGCACAAACGGTGCCAAATGCGTTAAGGAAATGGACTGCCCGCCGTACTGATTGGACGCGACCTGTGCGATAATCTGCGTGGCGATATTGCACGCCGTGGAGAAAGAGTGCGGCTTTTCAATCATCGTATCGGAAATGACCGTGCCGTTTTGGAGCATATCCTCCAAATTGACCAAATCACAGTTGTGCATATGCTGTGCGAAATAGTCCGCATCGTGGAAATGGATAATCCCCTCTTCGTGCGCTTTGACAATATCTTCGGGCAACAAAATACGCTTGGTCAAGTCCTTGCTGACCTCACCCGCCATATAGTCACGCTGGACGGAGTTGACCGTCGGGTTTTTATTGGAGTTTTCCTG
Source organism: Candidatus Fimenecus sp. (assembly GCA_051881335.1). Lineage (GTDB taxonomy): Bacteria > Bacillota > Clostridia > Oscillospirales > Acutalibacteraceae > Fimenecus. The sequence continues at coordinate 1,782 of JBJEPR010000119.1, forward strand.
CTTGACCTCCTCATTGTTGCACTCAATCAGCGACAGAATTTGATTGTCGGTGGTGTTGGCAACACGCGCCAAGTTACGCGTAAAGCGATAACGAATATACCGCTTTGCCGTTTCGGGCGCACCCTGCAAAATGATGTGGGTTTCGACCAATTCCTGCACTTCTTCCACGGTAAGCGCTCTGCCGATTTCGTTGATATAGTCCTCAATCACCAAAGATATGTAATCGATTTGGCGGTCGGTCAGTTCTTTTTTGCCGTCGGTTTCGTCATTCGCCTTGGCAATCGCGTTTTTGATTTTTTGGCGGTCGAAGGTTTCTTCCGAACCGTTGCGCTTGATAATTTTCATATTTCCTCTCTCCGTCTTTCACAAGATGTTTTTTCAATGCTCATCCATTCTACTACATCTTGTGGCAGAATGCAAGAGGAAAAATACAAGATATGGGAAATTTTTTGGATTTTTTACTTCAAAAACGCCATATATAGTGATTTAGAACGCATTTACCGTATGAAATGCACAAAAAGCTAAATAAAAATTTGTAAGCATTGCCGATTTTAAAAAAGGGGCTTGACAAGAAAAAACGGCAGTCGCGGGAAATGCGACTGCCGAGCAAAAGCTTTAATCTAAAAAGTCCTTTAATTTTTTACTGCGGCTGGGGTGGCGCAATTTGCGAAGTGCTTTTGCCTCGATTTGACGAATACGCTCACGCGTGACGCCGAACTCGCTGCCGACCTCCTCCAAAGTACGGGGGTGACCGTCCTCCAAACCGAAACGCAGGGAAAGTACCTTTGCCTCGCGCAAGGTTAGGGTTTTCAAGACCTCATTGAGTTGCTCTTTTAACAGCATCATCGATGCGGCATCGGCGGGCGCTAACGCGTCATTATCGGGGATAAAGTCGCCCAAATGGCTGTCCTCTTCCTCGCCGATAGGTGTTTCCAAAGAAACGGGTTCTTGGGAAACACGCTGAATTTCACGCACCTTTTCCACAGGCATATCGAGCACTTCGGCGATTTCCTCCGCCGTCGGGTCGCGCCCGTTTTTGTGGAGTAGCTGGCTGTTGGTCTTTTTCACCTTATTGATGGTCTCCACCATATGCACGGGGATACGAATGGTACGCGCCTGGTCGGCAATCGCGCGGGTAATCGCCTGACGAATCCACCAAGTGGCATAGGTGGAGAACTTAAAGCCTTTGGTATAGTCAAACTTATCCACAGCTTTGATAAGCCCCAAATTCCCCTCTTGAATTAAATCAAGGAACTGCATACCGCGCCCGACATAGCGTTTTGCAATACTGACAACCAAACGCAGGTTTGCCTCCGCAAGGCGCTGTTTTGCCTGTTGGTCATTGTTGCCGATACGAATGGCAAGCTCGATTTCCTCTTCGGGGGTTAACAGCGGCACGCGCCCAATTTCTTTCAAATACACCTTTACAGGGTCATCCATTGCCGCGTTGCGGTTGTCCGCCTGTGCGGCAGCTGCCTCCTGCCCTTTGGGAAGTTCCGAGTCAAAATCCAAATCTTCAAGCAAAGTATCGCTCATATCGTCGATGATTTCGATATTTTGCTGTTCGATGGTTTCGTAGAGCTTGTCCAGCTCGTCCATATCGAAATCCATTTCAAGGATAACGGTATCGATTTCCTGGGTGGTCAGTTTGCCTGCCGCCTTACCTTTTTCCAAAAGCGCCGCAACAGAACTTTTCTTGTCCGTATTTTCCATACTATCTCCTTCACACATATGTAAAATATTTACGAATTTTGAAACAATTTTAGAAAGTCATCGTCGGAAAGGTCGGCAGGCGAAGCGCGCTCAGCCTTATTTTTTTCCTCTGCAATGACTTTTATGCAATCGCGGCATTCCGAAAGTGTGTCGGCAAGCTGCGGAATCAAGGTTTGAATGTGCGCAACCGCGCCCAATTCCTCCCCGC
>JBJEPR010000120.1:0-3679 GCA_051881335.1 Candidatus Fimenecus sp.
AAGGTAATGGGGTGTCCCTCTTTTTTGCGGCGTAACATATCCTTTGCCAAAATCTCATATTGCTCGTAAAGCACGGGCAAATCCGATTCCGTGAGCGCATACGGCGCGTCGGGCGCGCAAACCACAGGCTCCATAGACAGTTCCGTAAAGCCCAAATCCGCCATATGGAAAATATCATTTGTAAAATCAAGGTTATTCTTCGTAAATGTGCCGCGCACATAATAGCCCTTGTCACCGCGCTTTTTCACAAATTCCTGAAATTTCGGCACAATGACATCGTAACTGCCTTGTCCGTTGACGGTTTTACGCAAACGGTCGTGTACTTCCTTGCGCCCGTCTAACGAAAGCACCACATTGTGGCACTCACGGTTGGCAAATTCCGTAACTTCGTCATCTAACAATACGCCGTTGGTGGTCAAGGTGAAACGGAAGTTTTTGCCCTTTTCCTTTTCAATACTGCGCGCATACGCGACCAACTGCTTGACGACTTCAAAATTCATCAGCGGTTCGCCGCCGAAAAAGTCCACTTCCAAGTTCTTGCGCTTGCCCGAATGTTCCACCAAAAAGTCGAGTGCCCGTTTGCCTGTTTCAAAGGTCATCAGCGCCCGTTCTCCGTGGTATTTCCCTTGTGCGGCAAAGCAGTATTCACAGTTTAAGTTGCAAGTGTGCGCCACATGCAGGCACAGCGCCTTTAATTCGGTGTGACGGTTTTTGAAATCGAACGCTTTGTTTTCGTAAACATCTTCGGTAAAGAGCTTGCCGTCCGCTTTAAGTTCTGCAATATCGGCAAGCATTTCGTCCAAATCCGCTTCGGTCACATCGGGGCGGTCTTTGTATTTTGCAAGCAATTCCGCCTTGATGTCACGCGGGGTGTGACTTTCATACATTGCAATCGCGTCGTAAGCGACCTCGTCCACCGCGTGCACAGAGCCGCTGAACACATCCAAAACAATGTTGTAGCCGTTTAATTTATATTGATGTACCATAGAAAAACCTCAAAAAGAAAAGCCGTTTGCTGTTTGACAGAAAACGGCTTTTCTTAAAATGCCAATAAACTTATTTCTGCTCCATGCATTTTTCGCACTGCTGGTTGGCAACGCCGCAGGAGGTTTTGCAAGCGCTCTGGCAGGAGGTTTGGCATTCGCCGCAGCCGCCGTTCTTTACGCTCTCTTTCAAATCACGGGTTTTCACGGTTTGAATTCTTTTCATAATTCTAATTGCTCCTTACAAGAATTTTATTCGTAAGTATAGTAGCACAAGGCGGGCGGTTTGTCAATCGCAAACCGCGATTTTCGGGAATTCTCCGCCGTCGGAAAGGACTTTTACGCCGTGTGCTTTTGCGGTTTTGAGTGCGTCGGCGATTTCCTTTGTCACGCGCTCGCCGCGTACCAACACGGGCACGCCCGGCGGATAACACCAAACGGTGTTCAGACTGACTTTTTCGATTGCGTTTTGCAACGGCACGCACGCGCCTGTCTGCTTTGCCGCCGCGTCAGGGGAAAACACAACAGGCGGCAGGGGAACGGCGTCAAATTGCGGCGATACGGGGGCGATTTCTAAAGTGCAGTCAATCTCCTGCAGGGCCGTAAACAGGCGCGCAAACCCGTCTGCAGTGTCACAGACCGAGGTCATCAAAAGGGCATACGATACCGCCGCCATTTCGCCCTCGATTTTGTATGCTGTCCGCAATTTTTGCAAAAGCGAAACACCGTCTGTGTTCGTATTTGCTGTTACAATCGGCAGTTTTCCGCCGTCAAAGGCGAAAAAGGCAGGGTGCATTTCTAAACGGTCTGTCCCTTTGCATAAAACGGTCAACTGCGTGAGTGTTTTGCATTTTTCTGAAAAATCCGCTAATTCTTTTTCATATACTGCGAAAGCCGTTTCCGCCTTTTCCTCTAAAAACCGCACACACGCCGAGATAGAGGCGAGCAAAACATAGGACGGGCTGGACGATTCAAAAACCGAGAGCTTCCGCTGAAACGCAGTGGGGGAAATGCGGTCTGTGCACAAATGTGCCGCCGCTGTCTGCGTGAGGGCAGGGAGCGTTTTGTGTAAGGAGTGAATCACAATATCTGCGCCCGACGCCACTGCCGAAAGCATTTTTTGCTTTGTAAACAGTAAATGCGCACCGTGCGCCTCGTCCACCATAAGGGGAATGTCCTTTGTATGCAAAAGCGCCGCAATCGTGCGAATGTCACTGATTATGCCGTCATAGGTCGGCGAGGTCAGCACGCACAGGCGAATGTCTTTGTGCTTTTTCAGCGCTTCTGCAACACTTTCGGGCGCAATACTGCCTGCCATACCCGTTTTTTCGTCTGTCGGCGGCTGGATATACACCGGCACAAGCCCCAGCAGCTCCACGGCGTTGTAAACCGATTTGTGGCAGTTGCGCGCAAGCAGGATTTTGTTACCGCTTTGTGTTGCGGCGGCAATCCCCGCCAAAATCCCGCAGGTTGAGCCGTTTACGAGCGCAAAACTGTGCTTTGCACCGTAGAGCGCGGCAAGGCGGTCATTCAAATCTTTTAAAATGCCTTCGGGCGCGTGTAAATCGTCAAATCCGTCAATTTCGGTGATGTCCACAGAATAGGGGAGGGCGTTCCCAAGCATTGTGGCGTTTCGCTTGTGCCCGGGCATATGAAACGGATACGCGTCACTTTCCCCATACGCTTGCAGAGCAGAAAGTAAATCGGCTTTGCTCATACCGCCGCCCCCTTTCGGAATTGCTTAGGGGTTGTCCCCTTGTATTTCTTAAAGGTTTTGACAAAATAACTCAAATCGTTAAATCCGCACGCCAAAGCGATGTCCGTCACGGTTTCGTCGCTGTATAGCAGTTGCTCGCACGCGCATTCCACACGGTAATAATTGAGATAGTCTATCGGCGTTCTGCCCGTCATTTCCGCAAAAAAGCGGCAAAAGTATTTCGGTGACATTTCCGCGGCGGCGGCAAGCTCTTCTAAGGTAATCGGTGCGCTGTATTGCTCGCGGATAAGTCCCAGGGCGTTTTTCAACTGCCGAATTCGTTTATTCCCGCGCCCTGAAAGAGACGATGCGCCTTGATAGCAGTGATTTTGAATCAGTAAGCCCACAAATTGCAGTAACAATCCTTGCGTAATGCACGCAAAGCCCTTTTCCTGTGCGGACAGCGTATCAAATAACTGCCACAACACCGCGGCTTCCTGCGTGCCTTTTCGGAAAATCCTCTGCAATTCGATTTGATGGTTTTGCACGTCCTCCAATTCCTTTTTGCAAACACCGTTGCCACCGAGAAACGCGCCCAAATCCAAATCAATACATTCGTACACGCAGTCCGTCGGCGTGCCGCCGTGCAAAACGCCGTCTTGTATCAGCGCCGTGTCGCCTGCAGAAAGACTGTATGTATCCTCGTTTAATGACAGCGACAAGTGCCCTGAAATCACGCGCAAAAGCTCGTAATCAATATGCCAGTGGAACGGCATTTGATAGCGTGGATGGGTTTTGTCCACATGGTGAAATTCAATCGGAAAGTCGAAAGTCCCGCGGGTTTTCTGCTCCTGATAATCTGAATAACTCATAACGCCCTCAAAAGTGAATATTATTATAGTTTATTGGTATTAGACACCTTGATTTCAGTAAAAAACAACAGTATAATGAAAGAAAATAGAAATTTTTTATTTTTTATGCCAAGGAGGAATACAACAAT
>JBJEPR010000121.1:0-3660 GCA_051881335.1 Candidatus Fimenecus sp.
TTTCCGTTTGATTTAGACGGTCTTGCGGAAAATAAAATTTGCCGTATACTTTACGGCACAAAACGGGCTGTACCGAAAGGTACAGCCCGTTGTTTTACAAAGCAGAAAATGCTTCTACGCCTTTTTGCACACAAAGCAAATCCAACCGTTTTGCTCGTTGCGCTCCAACACGGCAAAGCCGTTTTCTTCGAGGGCGGCGCGCACTTCCTCTTCGCGCGTGTCGATAATGCCCGAGGTGATAAACACACCGTTCGGTCTTAAAAACCGCCCGACATCTTTTGCGAACAGCATAATAATATCCGCAACAATGTTCGCGACCACCACATCGTAAGCGCCCGTGACCTTGTCGGCAAGGTTGCCTTGCAAAACGGTGAATTGCGGCTCTGTAAAGCCGTTTTGCTTGCCGTTCTCCACGGCGGTTTTGACGGCGAGTTCGTCAATGTCAACCCCAACGGCTTTACTTGCCCCCAAAAGCAGGGCGGCGATTGCCAAAATCCCGCTCCCACAGCCTGTATCAAGCACCGCGTCGCCCGCTTTTACATAGCGTTCCAGCGTTTCCAAGCACAGACGGGTGGTGTGGTGTCCGCCCGTGCCGAAGGCAAGCCCCGGCTCAATGGTGAGCACCGCGCGGTGTTCGGGGTTGTCAACTTCGTCAATCCAAAGGGGTTGAATGAGCAGTTTTTCCCCGACTTTCATCGGCTTGAAATATTCTTTCCAGTTGTTTTCCCAATCCTCGTTTTTGCAAAGACTTAAATCTATTTTGTGCGGAATTCCCGCCGCCGTAAAGCGTTCGGACAAAAACGCCACCGCTTCTTGAGGGTTTTCTTCGGGGGCAATGTAAATGTGCACATCGCCTTTTGTGCGGTCTTTTTGCAACAGTTCCTCGTCAATCAAATCAATGTTGGCGATTTCCCACGTTTCCGCCTCCAAATTGCGGTAATCCTCAATATAAATCCCGTAGGGGACTACCATATTCGCAATATCCGCCGCGCGGTCGATGCAGTCTGCGGGGATTTCGATTTTTACTTCGGTCCAATCCATTTTTCAATAGTTCCTTTTAGTATTTGTTGTGTACGCGCTCGCAAAAGCACAGTAAATCTTTGATTTCGAGCGCCGTTCCGTCGTCTAAAACAGCCGTGCCCGTCATTTTGCCGAATACTTGGTGTTGGTCGGTGACAATCGCTTTGACATCAATTTTCGCCGCGCGGTCCAAAATCGGGACAAAATCCATCTCGAACCGCCCGTCGCTTGAAGAAATTTTCCACGGGTCGGTGTAAGACGAAGCGGGGATATGGAAAGTAATGTCGTCCAATTTGTGCCCTATGCCGTCATAAAACAGCATATTTTCGCTTGCCGCCGCCGTGTCGCCGAAGCCGTAGCCGATGTTAAAGCCAAACGGCTTGCCGTTTATCACCGCGTTGCCCGAACCCCAGTTCCAGGTGTTGTCATAGGTCCAAACCCCTCTGCCCCAGTCGAGCGTGCCAAAATCGGTTTCGGGATTGAAGGTATAGGTTTTGCCGTTGAACTGCGCCGCGCCGCTTGCGCGCATACAATTGATTTTTTGGTTGTAGTAGAAGGCTTTTTTGTCCTCTTTCCACGGCGTTGCAATCACCATCGTGTCCATATCGGGCTGTTCCAAGGTGATGTCACACGAAAAGGTCTTGCCTTCAAAGAAATTCTTGAATTGACACACGATATGCCGCTTGCCTGCCGTCTTTTCAAAGGCGAGGTACAGCCGCTTGTCGCGGTAAACCACATTGCCTGTTTCACTTGTCGAAGGCATTTTCAGTTTGCCCATCGGGAACGGCGTCAGCACGGTTTCGGTGTGCTCCCACGGCGTTTCGCCGAATGTGAGCAGAGAAACCGATTGCAGCCCGATATACCCGTCGTCCGACACGGTAAATGCCACCGCGTAATCGTCACAAAGCACCAAATAATAGTCCCATTCCTTAATGCGGTATTTCGGCGCTTTGATGTCCGCGCGGTCATAGATTTGGTAAAGCCGCCGTGAAAATCCCGGCTCTTTTAAAGACCCGTCAACATTCAAAAGCCTTTGCCTTGCCGTTACTTCGTGATTTCGCATACAAACAACCTCCCAAAATCTATTTTATCTATACAGATTACAACTGTACCTGTTTGTCATTGTCCGAAAGACCGTGATTATACATTTTGCGGTCCTCGAGCGCCCACATACGATTTGTGAACGCGCCTTTTTGCAAAGACGCGGTAGCATCGTGGATTTGATAGACGCGCGCGTCCATTAAGTCGAGTTCCGACAACAGTTCTGCCTCTAAAAACAGTGGGCGTACCGCCGCGCCGAAGTCGGGCTCGCCATGGTGGGAAAGCACCATATGCTGTAACAGCATGGATTTTTCCGCAGGAATTGCGAGCGCCTTTGCCGCCTCGTCCACCATACGCGCGCCCATCACAAGATGCCCGATTAAATTGCCCTCGACCGAGTACCCCGAGGCAATGCCTGTGTCGCCGACGATAAATTCCGACAGCTTTGCAATATCGTGTAAAATCGCGCCCGACAAAAGCAAATCCCGATTTACAAACGGATACACCTTGCAGACGCCCTCACACAGCCGCACAATCGACAGCGTGTGCATCAACAACCCGCCGCGCAACGCGTGGTGCAAGCGATATGCCGCCGGCCAGTACAGAAGCTTTTCCTTGTTTTGCTCTAACATATAGGACACGAGCTTTTTGAAATCTGCATCCGCAAAGCCGTTTACACATTCCAAAAGCTGTGCATACATATATTCACCGCTGTACGAAGCCGAGCGCACAAAATCCGCCATATTGACCTCGTCCGCATCGGTTGCCTTTCGAATACGCTCCACGCGGAATTGGTCTGCACCGTTGTACTGCGAAATTGTTCCGCGTACCTTCACCAGCGTTTCGGCGGGGAACTGCCCCTGCACCGCCTCATTATAGTCCCAATATTTGGCGGAGATTTCACCGTCTTTGTCAGACAGCGTCAAATCCAAATAATCCTTGCCTTTGGCGGTTACCTTTTTTTCGGATTTGGTAATCAGCGCAAAGCCCTCGTACAGGCCGTTTTGATTGATTGGCGTAAAATTCATAGGGAAATACTCTCCTCATACTTATATGCTTTCAGTATAGCATTTTTTTCGCCGTTCGTAAAGGCGGGAGGAGAAAAACACCGCACAAAAATTTTTGCACAATTAACATCACGCAAACATTTTGAAAACCGTTTGAAAACACCGAAGCCGTAAAGTGTTGACAACAAAGCAAAACAAAAACATTTACGGAGGTTATGTAAAATGAAAAAGAAAAACTTTGTTACTTTGATTGTCGGCGTGGTCGGCGGGCTTTTGTTCGCACTCGGTATGTGTATGTGCCTCGTTTCGGAATGGAACGCGTTTACACCCGGTGTGGTGGTTGCCTGTATCGGCTTGTTGGTTGGGATTGTCCTGCTTTGTGTGCGTCGCCGTATGGACGGAAAACCGATGGTGCACATCAGCGGGAAAACCGTCGGCACGGTGCTGTATGCCATTGTCAGTGCATTGGTTTTGGGCGTGGGTATGTGTATGGTGCTTGTATGGAATATGCTGCTGTGGGGTATCGTTGTCGGTGCGGTCGGCATGGTTCTGTTGCTATGCTTAATCCCGATGGTCAAAGGCTTAAAATAAG
>JBJEPR010000122.1:0-3622 GCA_051881335.1 Candidatus Fimenecus sp.
GACGGTACCATTAAAGTCAGCGATTTCGGTATTGCGCGTTTCTCGCGCGGGGATACACGCACGATGACGGAAAGCGCCATCGGTTCTGTGCATTACATCAGCCCTGAACAGGCACGCGGTGAAATTACCGACGATAAGGCGGATATTTATTCCGTTGGCGTTGTGATGTATGAAATGCTGACAGGACAGCTGCCGTTCCAATCGGACAATGCAGTTTCCGTTGCGATTATGCAAATGCAGCAGGAGGCGAAGCGCCCGCGTGAAATCAATCCCGATATTCCGTTGGGTTTGGAACAGATTACCCTGCGCGCGATGCAGAAAAATGCGAAAGACCGCTATCAGTCCGCTTCGGAAATGTTATTGGATTTGGATGAATTTCGCAAAAATCCGTCTATTAAATTCGACTATAACTATTTTGTAGACAGTGAGCCGACAAGATTTGTGGACCCGAAGCTTGTTCCTCCTGCAAAAGCTCCTGCCGATGCGGTAAAAACCGAGCCGGAGGAAGAAGAGGAAGACAAAGAGCCGAGCAAAACAATGCCGATTATTTTCGGCGTAATTGCAGGACTGATTGTTATTGTTGCAATTTTCGTCGGCGTATTCTTAGGGAGAAATGCCAAAAAGGTCGAAGTACCGAACTTTGTCGGTATGAATTATAATGACGAGATTATGGGCAACGCCTTGTATACCGACAATTTTGTCTTTGAAACCGTTTCGGTTTACAGTTCGGATGCGGAACCCGGTGTAGTGCTGACGCAAAATCCCGAAGCCAAAACGAAAATCCGCAAAGGGAAAACCATTAAACTTGAAATTGCCTATAATGATGACAGTGTGCTGATTTCCGGCATTGTAGGACTTTCTGCAGAGGAAGCGCAGGCAAAACTGAAAGCGAGCGGCTTTGAAGTTAAGGTGATCACAAAATACGATAAAAACGCAAAAGACGGTATCGTATTTGATTCTTACCCCGTAGAGGGCTCTTACGGCGAAAAAGGCTCGCTTGTCACCATTTATGTCGGTACGACGGAAAATCCCGATGCCGCAACCGTACCCGTGGTTGTAGGATATAGCCAAGATATTGCCAAAAAGTTGATTGAAAGCGCCGGATTTACCGTCGGCAACATTACCGAAGCGAACAGCGACAAAGAAAAGGGCGTTGTGCTTTCGCAGTCTCCGGACGGCAATACCACTGCAGAGGCGGGTGCGCCTATCGCTTTGGTTGTCAGCAGCGGTGTACCGGAGGCAACCACCGCAACCATTACCGTGACTTTGCCGAAATCCAGCGGCGCTTCTGGAACAATGAAGGTCTATTTGAACAGTTCTTTGTATAATTCCGACCAAGAACAGTTCCCGCGCGAGGTCAGCTTCTCCGGTGAAACAATTACCATTACTTTGAAGGGTTCGGGTGCGAACAACACCTATCAGGTGGTCATTGATGACCAGGAAATTCAAAGCGGTAAGATTGACTTTACGAAATCCCCCGCGGCGGTTACTGATGTGAAAAAGACCGAATTCCCTGTTCCCGTGCCGGATGTTGTCGGTATGTCTGTTGCCGACGCACGCACAAAGCTTGAAAATTCCGGCTTCACGAACATTACCATTGTAAACGGCGAGGGAAATAAGGTTTCATCGGGAACTGTGATTGCGCAAACGCCCGAGCAAAATGAAAAGGTTGTCCCGTCTACGGAAATTAGACTGACGGTTGAGTAAAGAGGTTTTGCATGGCTGACTTTACAAAAAAAGGCATATTGCTGAAAGGCATCGGCGGCTTCTATTCGGTTGAAGCCGCCGATGCGGTATATGTTTGCAAAGCACGCGGTTTGTTCCGTAAAAAGCATATTACACCGCTTGCGGGGGACAGCGTACAGATTACCGTACACGACGGTGATGCAGAAAATACGATTGATGAAATTTTACCGCGCAAAAATGAATTGCGTCGTCCACCTGTTGCCAATATCGACCAACTGTTGATTGTGGCTTCGACCACTGCGCCGAAGCCTGTACCGTTTGTGATTGATAAACTGATTGCCATTGCCGAACAAAAGCAAATTGAACCGATTGTCGTCTTTACCAAATGTGATTTGGAAAACGGTGACGCACTCGCGGAAATCTACAAAAAAGCAGGATTTACCTGTCTCACGGTTTCCAACCGGACGGGGGAGGGCACTGAAAAAGTCAAAGCGTTGTTGCAAGGTAAGATTACTGCGTTTACGGGCAATTCAGGCGTCGGAAAAACCTCACTGTTGAATACGCTTGACAGAAATTTGTCGCTTGCCACGGGTGAAATCAGTGATAAATTGGGGCGCGGCAGACATACCACGCGCCAAGCGGAACTGTTTAAAACCTGCGGCGGATACATTGTCGATACGCCCGGATTTTCTGCCTTGGAGCTTGACAAAACGGACTGTATTCGCAAAGAGGATTTGCCTTCTTGTTTTCGGGAATTTCGCCCATATTTGGGCACCTGTAAATTTTCCACCTGTTCACATACCTGCGATAAAGGCTGTAAGGTGTTGGAAGCTGTCGAACGCGGAGACATCAGCCGTTCCCGACACAACAGTTATGTGGAGCTGTATAACGCCGTAAAGGACTTGAAAGAATGGGAATTGTAGCAAAGCCCGATTGTGTTATTTTTGCCGCAGGCGATTGCTTGCCGAAAGCGCAGGTTATGCCTTATTTATCGGAAAAACCGTATATTATTACGGCAGACGCAGGCTATCGGTATGCACAAGAAATCGGCTGTATGCCGCACCTAATTCTCGGAGATTTTGATTCGGGGGCGTGCCCAACAACCGAAATTGAAACCTTGTGCCTGAATCCGATAAAAGACGATACCGACAGTGCGGTTGCCCTTAAAGAAGCGGTACGCCGTGGATATAAGCAAATTGTGTTGTTCGGCGGCACAGGCAGTCGTCTGGACCATACCTTTGCCAATTTTGATTTATGTGCCTATGCGAAAACCCAGGGCGTGGATTTCACTGTGGCAGACGCGCATCACCGTGTGTTTGCTTTGCAAAACGAAACACAAATTTTACCGCGCGATGACAGCAAATATATTTCGATATTTGCGTTTGGCGGCGCTTGTACCGTCACTTTAAAGGGCTTTTACTATCCACTTGAACACTATACTTTTACGCCGTTCTGCGGCATGGGTGTCAGCAATGAAATTACGGCGCAAACAGCCGAAATCACGGTTTATGACGGTACAGCGCTGGTTTTTATAACGGATAAAGATTAAAACGAACACTTTTTTCATCACCGCATATAGTGTATTAGCAACAAAAAAGGCGGTGTCAATATGAAAAAGCGTCGTGGGAACAGGCTCGGCTTGATTTTTGCTATGCTCGGGCTCGGGTTGGTGCTGGCATTTATTTTTCCCTCAAAATTCTTGGTTGTGATTTTGTCCTTGGCGCTGATTATAAGCGGCATCGTTCTTTGCAAAACTTGCTGTTAAGGAGGCTGTCGGTATGAAAGTGGTCGTGGTGAAAAGTCCGAAGGTGTTAAGCGGGTTATTGCGTATGATTTTCGGCATAAAAAAGGAACAGAATGTGTAAAGCAACATAAGAAAAGAAGGCTCTATAATAAATGTTGGGGTAACCAAATAGAGTCTGCGAAAAAAATAAAA
>JBJEPR010000123.1:0-3585 GCA_051881335.1 Candidatus Fimenecus sp.
GCGGTTCGGGCTGATGCCGTATGTCGATTTTGTTATGGCGCAAGACGCCGGCACAAAGTCCGCGTGCATTCACCGTATGTTACAAATCGGCTATCACTCCTCCCACACCGTAATGCTCGGCGACGCGCCCGGAGATGCAAGCGCCGCCGCAGAAAACGGCGTGTGGTTTTACCCGATTTTAGCAGGAAAAGAAACCGATTCGTGGAACTGCCTGCAAGCGGAAATGCAGAACATTTTCCTGCAAAATCAATTTAATGAAACCTATCAGCAGGCGCTTCTTGACAGCTTTTACAGCAATTTAACGAAGTAGAACCCCCTCGCATTTGCAAACATTCTGTGAACACGGTTGACAGACCGTGTTCCTTTTGCTATAATATGTAGCGTGCTACAGAACGGAAGGAGGAACGCCGTATGGAAAATCGGGCAATTGGGTATTTGCTGAAATCCATTAACGATAAGTTAAAGGTGCGCGCGGATACGGATATGCAACGGTTTAATCTCACCTTTCAGCAAAGCCGTATTTTGGCATTTTTAAATGAACGCGGCGGAAGCGCCTCACAAAAGGAAATTGAAATTTTTTTGGAGGTCTCCCACCCGACGGTTGTTGGCTTGGTTTCGCGTATGGAGCAAAAGGGCTTTGTCACCTGTGCCTTCGACCCGCAGGACAAACGCAACAAAATCATTACGCTGACAAAAGCCGCTGTCGACACAAGCAAAGAAATGGAACAAATGATTGCGGTGAACGAGCAAAGAATGCTCCGCTCGCTTTCCGTATCGGAAATTGAAGCGCTTGAAAAAGCGCTGACGGTGATTTACAAAAATTTAGAATAAGTAAAGCCGGTATTCCGGCTTTTCTAATTTCAAAAATGTAGCGTGCTACGCGATTATGAAAGGAGTTTTTCTATGCTCAAAACGCTGTCCCGAAGCCTTCGGGAATACAAAAAAGGTTCTGTTATCACCATTCTGCTATCTATATTTGAAGTGGTTTTTGAAATCCTCATTCCGCTTTGTATGGCAGATTTAATCGACTACGGCATTGACCTCGGCGATATGAGTGCCGTTTGGAAATACGGCATCATTCTGTTGATTTCTGCAATTTTTCAGTTGATTACCGGCATTCTCGCCGCCCACATTGCTTCGCGTACCTCCGTTGGGTTTTCGGCAAATCTGCGGCAGGATATGTACGACAATGTGCAGACCTTTTCTTTTGCGAATATTGATAAATTTTCCACAGCGTCCATTGTTACACGGCTGACAACCGATGTAACCAATATTCAAAATGCTTATATGATGCTGATTCGTATGGCAATTCGCGGACCTGTGATGCTGATATTTGCGATGATTGTATCGTTCCGCATCAATCGGGAAATTTCATTGATTTTCCTTGCCATCATTCCGATTTTAGCCATACTGTTATTGTTAATTATTAAAAATGTCAACCCGATATTCAACCGTGTTTTCCGCACCTATGACGAGCTGAACAATGTGGTGCAGGAAAATGTGCGCGGCATTCGTGTTGTCAAATCTTTTAATCGGGAAGAATATGAAATTCAAAAATTCAAGGGCATTTCCAAACGCATTTTTGAGGATTTTGCCAAATGCGAACGGTTGCTTGCCTTTAACTCCCCTTTGATGCAATTCTTTATGTATGCGTGTATGATTTTGATTTCTTGGATTGGCGCGAAAGCGATTGTTGCAAGCGGCAATAATCCGGATTTGGGGCTGACAACCGGTGACTTGACGGCGCTGATAACCTATGCAACACAAATTTTAATGAGCCTGATGATGCTGTCTATGGTTTTTGCGATGATGACGATTGCGGGCGCATCGGCAAAGCGAATTGCGGAAGTGCTGAACGAAAAAACCGACATTGAAAGTCCCGAAAATGCCGTCACGCAAGTAAAAGACGGCAGTATTCTATTTTCAAATGTAGACTTTGCGTACAGCTCCAAAGCAGACAAAAAGGTTTTGGACAACATCAATTTGACGATTGCCTCCGGCGAGACCGTGGGGATTATCGGCGGGACGGGGTCATCAAAATCCAGCTTAGTGCAATTAATTCCGCGGCTTTACGATGTGACGACCGGGTCTTTGACCTTAGGCGGCGTTGATGTGCGGCAATACGACCTCGACGCCCTGCGTAATGCAGTTGCAATGGTTTTACAAAAAAATGAGCTGTTTTCGGGTACGATAAAAGAAAATCTGCGTTGGGGTAACGAAAATGCCACAGACAAGGAGTTGGAGCACGCCTGCCGACTGGCGTGTGCCGATGAATTTATCCAAACCTTCCCCGATAAATACGACACCTATATTGAGCAGGGCGGCACAAATGTCTCCGGCGGACAAAAGCAGCGGCTTTGCATTGCCCGCGCACTTTTAAAAAAGCCGAAAGTGCTGATTTTAGACGACTCCACAAGTGCTGTGGACACCAAAACCGACGCTTTAATTCAAAAATCCTTTGCGGAATACATCCCTGATACCACGAAAATTATTATTGCACAGCGCGTGAGTTCCGTACAGCACGCCGACCAAATCGTGGTGCTGGATAACGGGAAAATCGTCGCGGTGGGCAAGCACGAACAGCTGCTGGAGACCTGCCCGATTTACCGTGAAGTCTATGAATCACAGCGGAAAGGAGAGCGTGAAAATGCTTAAAAAGCCGAACGCCATACCGAAAGACAAAGAGACACCCATAAACGGCGAAATGCCCGCAGGCGGACCGCCGAAGCAAAGCTTTGACCCCAAAACGCTGGTCCGACTGTTTTCCTATATGAAAGAATACAAAGCGCTGTTGGTTTTGGTTGTAATTTGTATTCTGTTAAGCGCGATTGCAAGCGCCGCATCCGCACTTTTCTTGCAATCTTTGATTGATGATTACATTGTTCCGCTTTTGGGGCAAAGCGAGCCTGTGTTTACAGGCCTTTTAAAAGCGCTTGTCGTCATCGGTGCAGTCTATCTCATCGGTACGGTTTCCACCCTGCTTTATAACCGCGTAATGGTCACGATTGCGCAAGGTACATTGAAAAAAATCCGTGATGATATGTTTGAAAAAATGCAGCGACTGCCTGTACGCTATTTTGATTCGCATACCCACGGCGATATTATGAGCCTGTATACGAATGATACGGACACCCTGCGTCAAATGATTGCGCAGGCTATGGCACAGCTGGTTTCCTCTGTATTCACGATTGTGGCAGTGCTGATTTGTATGCTGTATATCAGCATTTGGCTGACGCTGGTTGCATTGGCGGTGCTGTTCCTGATTTTACAGATTGTTAAAGTGATTACGGGCAAAATCGGCTTTCACTTTATGATGCAGCAAAAAACGCTCGCCGATGTAAACGGCTATGTGGAAGAAATGGTCAACGGACAGAAAGTCATTAAGGTATTCTGCCACGAGGAGCAGGCAAAAGTCGAACTGCGCGAGAAAAACAAGGCTTGGGCAAAAAGTGCCTCCAACGCGAACGGACACGCAAACGCGATGATGCCGATGATGAACGCGCTCGGCTATGTGCAATATGTGATTATTGCCGTGCTCGGTGCGTATATGGCGATTGCGGGCACAACCAATTTGGGGCTGACGGG
>JBJEPR010000124.1:0-3559 GCA_051881335.1 Candidatus Fimenecus sp.
TTATTCTACCATAGACCTGCTTTTTTGTGCTGTCTGCACAACTTGGGGCAGTTCACTATACAATCGGCTTTTTTATTCTAAATATTATACCCTTCTAAAAACCTTGCGCCCTGCGCGATGAATGCGTCTCGGTTAAAGCTTTCGTTGCCGATAGCCTCCTGCACGATAATGCCGTCGGAAACAAGCAAAATCAGCCAAGTTAAAAAGTCTGCCGGTAAGTCGGTGCGTTCGGCAATTTTTTGGCTGATGAGCGACTGAAAGTCGGCATAAAGTTTGATGAGTTTTTCCCGTAGCACCTCGTCGCCGAGTTGTGCCTCGGACAGCAAATGCATACGAAGCCCCGCCGACGCGATATTGCGCTCGACAACATATTTTACAAGACGATTTAACGAAGTATCCTTTTCTTTATTTTCCGTCCAACGGATAAAATCTTCCCATTGCTCGGCAAGATAGCGGTCGGTAATGTCAAAAAAGATTTCGCTTTTGGTTTTGTAGTGATAATACAATGTACCTTTGGAAATCCCCGCCGCCGCGGCGATGTCTGCAAGCGAAATATCCGCAAGCGCGCGCGTTTCAAGTAAAGTACAGGTTGCGTCCAATATCATTTCTTTAATGTTTTCTTTTCGGGGTGCCGCCATAGGTTGCTCCTTGTTACATAATATATTAAAGATTTTAGCACGAACCCCGATAGTTTGTCCACCTGTTTTTTACGGTTTTTAGAAAAATGCACAATAAATTGGATAGTTTTTTTACTGCTTGTCCGATTTTTTTATATAGTATTGACAAAATGAGGCGAATGGTGTATGATTTTTCCTGTAATAAGTCGGTCGTTTAGCCGACTTAGAAAGAGAGGGCGAGTATCGGTGAAACTCGAAAAAATCAACAAACAACTTACAAAACGGTTCGGCGGTACGGTCAAAGCCACCGAAAAAGACGGCTGTGTGGTGCTTTCGGGGCATCTTGCCACTTGGAACGAAGTGGTAGAGGCCTGTTCGCTTGCGGCGGAAAAATACAGCACTGTGCATGTGGTTAATGATATTGTTTGTGACGAAGTCAAAACACAAGAAATGCGCGTTCCGAAACTGCGTGACAACGCACTTGACGGCGAAAAGCCCGATGTGCTGATTATCGGCGGCGGGATTTCGGGCGTGACGATTGCACGCGAGCTTGCAAAATGGAAGTTGGATATTCTGCTGGTGGATAAAGAGCCGGATTTGGCGTTGCAAGCCTCGGGCAGAAACGACGGCGAAGTACACCCGGGCATAGACCTCTCGAAAGGCTCCAAAAAGCACTACTATATCCGCAAAGGCAACGAAATGTATGAAACTGTCTGCAAAGAGTTAGATATTCCCTTTCGCCGTGTGGGGCAATATGTTTGCTTTAACAAAGCCTATTTAAAGCCGCTTGTGGCGGTGTATTGCTGGATACGCAAAAAGCGCGACGGCATTTCGGACACAGAACTCATTTCGGGCGCGGAATTGAAGCGCCGCGAGCCGAATTTTGCAGAGGAATTCCAGTTTGCCATTTCCAATCCGTCTTCGGGCTGTGTTTGCCCGTACGGTTTAACCATTGCCTACGCGGAAAACGCCGTGCAAAACGGCGCGCGTGTGGCGTTAAACACGGCGGTGCTCGGTATGGAAGTACAGAACGGCGAGATTAAAAGCGTAACCACCAACCGCGGCACGCTGTATCCGAGGCTGGTTGTGAACGCGGCGGGCGTATTCTCGGAGGATATTGCCGCTATGGCGGGTGATCGCTTTTTCTCCATTCACCCGCGACGCGGCACAAATTCCATTTTGGACAAAAAAGCGGGCGCGTTTATGCACTCCATTGCTTCAATTAAAGAACTGACGCGCAGTAAAACACACTCCAAAGGCGGCGGCATTTTACATACGGTGCACGACAATCTGTTAATCGGTCCGGACGCGGTGGAAACCTATGAAAAGGAAAATACGGAAACACACCGTGAGAGCATTGAAACGGTTTTCGCCAAACAAAAGCGCACTATGCCATGTCTTTCCGAGCGCGACATCATCACCTATTTTACGGGTGTGCGTGCACCGACCTTTGAGGAGGATTTCATTATTGAATACGGCAGAAAAACACATAATCTCATTCACTGTGCCGGAATTCAGTCCCCGGGGCTGACTACCGCCCCCGCCGTGGCGTTGGATATTGAAAACATGGCGTTGGAATTTCTCAAAGCCCAAAAAACGGTGGAGAAAAACCCCGACTACAATCCTGTGCGGCACGGCGTACCTGTGTTAAACGAAATGGACGACGAAGCCCGAGCGGCACTGATTAGAGAAAATCCCGACTACGGCGTGATTGTTTGCCGCTGTGAGGAAATCAGCAAGGGAGAAATTTTGGACGCGCTGCGCTCTCCGATTTGCGTACCGACCGTAGACGGCATCAAAAAGCGCATCCGCCCCGGTATGGGCAGATGCCAAGGCGGCTTCTGCTCACCGCTTGTCACACAGATTATCGCCGACTTTTTGGGCGTGCCGCTGGCCGAAGTGAAAAAGTCCGCCGAGGATTCGGTAATCACCTTCGGACGGACGAAATAAGGGGAAAGAGAGGGATAAACGATGCGTACATACGATTGTTTGGTCATCGGCGGCGGTCCTGCAGGGCTTGCGGCGGCGATTGCCGCGCACAAAAACGGTGCGCACACACTGTTAGTCGAGCGCGAAGCGCGTTTGGGCGGCATTTTAAAGCAATGCATTCACGACGGATTCGGTTTGGTACGGTTTCAGGAAAAACTCTCGGGTCCCGAATACGCTGAGCGGTTTATGGATATGTTCCGTGCGGAAAATATCGAGGCGTTAACACTGACATTTGTCACCCGCATTCAAAAAACGGATAACGGCTTTGCAGTCACACTTGTCAACCGTGACGGCGTGGAAACGGTAGAGTCGAAAACGCTGATTTTGGCAACGGGTTGCCGCGAACGCACCGCAAAGCAAATACAAATTCACGGCACGCGCCCGTCGGGGGTATTCACTGCGGGTACGGCACAGCATTTCACCAATTTGTTGGGTGAACTACCGACAAAACGGTGTGTCATTTTGGGAAGCGGCGATATAGGTTTAATTATGGCGCGCCGCCTGACCTTAGAGGGGGCTGAGGTTGTGGGCGTCTATGAAGCAAAGTCCACCCCCTCGGGCTTAACGCGCAATATTCACCAATGCTTACACGACTACAACATTCCGCTGTACCTGTCACACACAGTGACGCGCGTGTTCGGGCAAGACCGTTTAACGGCGGTGGAAATCGCCCAAGTGGACGAAAAAATGCAGCCGATTGCGGGCACGGAACAGGTTGTGGAATGCGATGCGCTGATTTTGTCGGTCGGGTTAATTCCCGAAAACGAACTTGCCGAAAATTTGGGTGTGCAATTAGACCCGAAAACCAAAGGTCCTGTTTGCAACGCGCAGTTGATGACCACAGTGGACGGCGTGTTTTCCTGCGGGAACGCACTGCATGTCAACGATTTGGTGGATTATGTTTCGGAAAGCGGCGAAATTGCAGGCGAAAATGCCGCAAAATACGCAAAACG
>JBJEPR010000125.1:0-16112 GCA_051881335.1 Candidatus Fimenecus sp.
GAGTATTTTAACGAAGAGTAAGGGCAAATCCGCCACGAGAAACCGTGGTTCGGATTATTACCGTTACCCTAAGAATAAAGGAGAAACGGAATGGAATATTGGTATTTGTGGCTGATTTTTATTGTGCTTTGCGTGGTGACGGCGTTTGTTTTGAAAAAAGCATCCGCCGCTTTGCAACAGCACAACAGCGACACCAAGCAAATGTATGACGAAATCGAACGGCTCAAAGCCTTAAAGGACAAATATAAAAATGCCGACGCGAAGTTGATTGCCGAAGCGCCGGCAGACGAGTTGCTTGAGGGGATGTGTGCTGTCCTGCAAGCAAAAATAGAACGCGCCGAAAATGCAAACGACTGCTTTTGTGTATTTTGTGCGCCGCAAAAAGCCGTGTATACCCTGCAATTCTTTTTGGAGGATTGCACCGAGAATTTGTCCGCATTTTTCAAAATTAACGGCGAGCCTCTGACGGGCGCACTTTCTGCGGCGCTTGCGGAAATCGGGGAAACTGCGCTGTCGGCGCTTGCCACCGAACTGTATGCGATGTACGACGAAAAGAACGAAGATGTTTCGTTAGATGCGGCGGAAATTGCCCGTATAGACAGCGAATTTTCGGAAAAATTTGACCGCGAACGCGTTTTACAGCAGACGAAAGTGTATATCGAAGCCCATTTTGCTGAAATTTCGGTATAATTTCCAATGGAAAAGAAATCCTAAACATACCAACAGAAAAAGGAGTATGTTTATGGAATTTAAAGGCAGTAAAACCGAAAAAAACCTGCTTGCCGCCTTTGCAGGCGAATCGCAGGCAAAAACCAAGTATGAATTTTACGCCGAGCAGGCAAAACAAGACGGCTACGAGCAAATGGCGGGGATTTTTAAAGACACCGCCCACAATGAGGGTGAGCACGCCAAGCTTTGGTTTAAAGCATTGCACGACGGCAGTATGACCGCCACGCCCGAAAATCTGGTGGACGCCGCCGCAGGCGAACATTACGAATGGACGGAAATGTATAAGGATTTCGCCGAAACCGCCCGTGAGGAGGGGTTTGACGAAATCGGCTTTTTGTTTGAAAGTGTTGCCAAGATTGAAAACAGCCACGAGGTGCGGTATAATACCTTGCGGGACAACCTCGAAAAGGGCATTGTCTTTTCCCGCACGGAGGAGACTGTTTGGCTTTGCCGCAACTGCGGGCATATGCATACCGGCAAAACCGCACCTGTTGTTTGTCCCGTTTGCGGGCACAAACAGGCGTTCTTTGAAATCCACAAAGAGAATTACTGACGGAGGTTATGTCGCCGTTTCGTTTGCAAAAAATTCGGCAAATTCCTTTTGCAAAATGCGTTCACAGTTTTCAATGACGGTCTGCACGCAGGCAGGCGGGGCGGTACGCGCCGGCGCGGGCTTCTCAAGTGCGGGAATACCGTTTTTGATGATACTGTCCATAACCGCATCACTCAAGGCTTCCGCCGCGCGGTCGGGAAATGCCATCCAGGATTTCGGCAAAATGCCCTGCTTGGCGGCTTCTGCCGCAACACGGTAAATTGCAAGGGCAAAATAACTGCGCAGACGGTCTTGCACGCCGACGGCAGAAAGCTCGTCCGACAGCATCGCCGCCGCGCGAAACAGCGTCACCGTGCGGAATTCTCTATCCTGCGGGGTATCGTGCGCGTCGAAGGATTCGTCCATACCGCGCCGTGCGTCACTGACGCCCAACAAATAGTCGCAGCTCACATCATAAAAAGCCGCGGCTTTACATACAAAGGACAACCCGCATTCGCGAATGCCCTTTTCGTAATGCGACAACAGCGCCGCAGAAATATCCAACTGTTCTGCCGCTTCCTTTTGGGTTAAGCCTCGTTCTTTGCGTAAATTCGCCAACCGTTCTGAAAATGCCGTATGCATTTTGTCTCCCTCTTTCTACGGATAGTATTTTTATTGTAGCATATTTTTTACAATTTGTATATTTGTTTTTCAAAAAAGGAGTACATATATGAAAACCTACCAAATCCATCTCATTCGTCATGCGATGACCGAGGGCTGTACCGAGGGGTTGTATATCGGGCACACCGACTTGGACGCTTGTGAAGCGGGCTTGCAGCAAATCGACGATTTAAAAGAAGAATACGGCGGCTATCCGGAGGTGGACGCGGTGTTTTCGGGGCCGTTAAAGCGGTGCTTGCAAACGGCAAAGCGGATATACCCGGAAAAAGAGCCGATTGTAATGGAGGGACTTTCGGAATACGACTTCGGCGAATTTGAGGGCAGAAGCGCCGACGAATTAAAGGACGAGGAAGCATTTCAGGTGTGGCTTGCGGGCACACACCCCGAAACACCTGTGCCGTTCGGCGAAAGTCAAATTGCGTTTAATCAGCGGATTTGCGATACCTTTATGCAAATTGTCAACGGGATTTTGCAGGCGGGGGTCAAAAGCACGGCCATCATCACACACGGCGGCGTGATTATGTCGCTGATGACCGCATTTGCTGTGCCCGAAGCGCCGATGCACGAGTGGATGACGCCCAACGGCTGTGGCTATACCCTGCGGTTGGATCCTTCTATCTTTTTGCGCACGGGCAAATTGGAGGCGTTCGCCGAGTGCCCCGCCGTGCCGCTGACAGAAGACGACGAGCGCGAGCTGTGGGATTATTACCCCGAGGACGATTTTGACGATTGGGCGTCGTTTGAAACGGACGATTGACATCGTGGGCGGAGTTGAATTTTAATTTAGCGTAGGATTTGCGGAACGGTCAAGACCGTTCCCTACGCGTTGTCATTCTGAGGCGGTAGCCGAAGAATCTCGTTCCGCATATTTTATATTTTGTTCTGTTTGAGATCCTTCGCTTCGCTCAGGATGACAAATTAAAATTTACATTGCATACCCACCGTAAACTGCATATGTCTGCTTTTCCGCCTGTGCAAATATGCACGGGCATTTCTTTTGCATTTTCCAAATTTTGCATACAAAAAATTTGTTTTATTCCGTGTTTTTTCGCGGATTGCCAGTTGATAAATCAAAAATGAAGTGTTACAATAAACAAAAATGGGGAAATGTTTGATTTCCTTATGAAAGGTGATGGTAAATTTATGCAGATGACTTTCCGTTGGTTCGGCAGTGAGAAGGACACGGTAACCTTAGAGCAGATCCGTCAAATCCCCGGTGTAACGGGTGTTGTACCTGCACTGCACTATCTGCCGGCGGGTGAAGTGTGGCCGATGGAGGACATTTTAAAGATGAAAGCCGAAATCGAAGCCGCAGGGCTTACGATGGAATGCATCGAAAGCGTCAATGTGCACGAAGATATTAAAATCGGGCTGCCGACGCGCGACAAATACATTGAAAACTACAAAACCTGCATCCGCAATCTCGCAAAGGCGGGCGTGAAGGTGATTTGTTATAATTTTATGCCTGTGTTTGACTGGACGCGCACCGACCTTGCAATGCAAATGTGCGACGGGGCAACCTGCCTGTCCTATGACGGGGTGCAAATCGAGGGCAAAACACCTGAGCAGATGTTCAAAGACATTGACGACAATTCCAACGGCTACGCTATGCCCGGCTGGGAAACCGAGCGTATGCCCGAAATCAAGGAACTGTTTGAAAAATACAAAAATGTGACCGAAGAGGATTTGTGGAACAATCTGGTTTATTTCTTGGAGCAGATTATGCCTGTTTGCGAGGAATGCGATGTCAAAATGGCAATCCATCCCGATGACCCGCCATGGAGCATTTTCGGTTTGCCGCGCATTATCACCAATTTGGACGCACTCAAAAAACTGCTTGCGGCTGTGCCGAGCAAATACAACGGCTTGACCTTCTGCACGGGCTCTTTGGGCGCAAATCTCGACAACGATTTGCCCGCGATGATTCGCGAAGTCGGCGACCGCATCTATTTTGCCCATCTGCGCAATGTAAATGTGGAGGGCAGACACTTCAACGAAACCGCGCACGAAAGTTCGGCAGGGTCTCTCGATATGTATGAAATTGTGAAAGCCTTGCAGGAGGTCGGTTTTGACGGCTATATCCGCCCCGACCACGGCAGAATGATTTGGGGCGAGGTCGCGCGACCGGGTTACGGCCTTTTTGACCGTGCACTCGGTGCGGCATATATCAACGGGCTTTGGGAAGCCGCAGAAAAACAGAAAGCAGGAAAATAAAATGACACACGAGAATTTAAAGGGCAGAGTTGCCGTAGTAACCGGCGGCGGCGGGGTGCTTTGCGGCGATTTCGCAAAGACTTTGGCTCGCCAGGGCGTGAAGGTTGCCGTTTTGGATTTAAACGAAGCGGCGGCGCAAAAGGTTGCCGATGAAATCACCGCAGAGGGCGGCACGGCGATTGCCGTGGGCTGTAATGTGCTCGAACCCGAAAGTATGGAAAATGCGCGTGCGGTGATTAACGAGAAATTAGGCACTTGCGACATTCTCTTAAACGGCGCGGGCGGCAACAATCCGAAAGGCACAACCACCAAAGAAACCTTGGAAGCGGTCGATTTGGTTGAAAAAGACGAGAATATCAAAACCTTTTTTGATTTGGACCCGCAGGGGATTTCGTTTGTGTTCAATCTGAACTTTTTGGGCACGCTCATTCCGACGCAGGTGTTTGCCCGCGATATGGCGCAAAAAGAAAACGCCTGTATCGTGATGGTGACTTCAATGAACGCCTACCGTCCGCTGACCAAAATTCCCGCCTATTCGGCGGCAAAAGCGGCGGTCAAGAACTTTACGGAGTTTATGGCGGTACATTTTGCGGAGGTTGGCATTCGCGTCAATGCGATTGCACCGGGCTTTTTCTCAACCAATCAAAATAAAACCCTGCTTTGGAACGAAGACGGCACGCCCACGGCGCGTACCGGTAAAATTCTTGCCGCAACCCCGATGAAGCGCTTCGGCGAGTCACGGGAATTAGAGGGCTCTTTGTTGTTTTTATGCGACGAGGATTATTCGAGCTTCATCACCGGCACGACGATTATCGTGGACGGCGGCTTTAATGCGTATTCCGGTGTGTAATTCGGACAAACTGATAAAGTGAGGATTTTGCGAGATGATTTGGTTTTTAATCGCGGCGCTTTTGCTGCTTGCGGCAGTCGTTTGCTTTATTCGATGCTTTGTATTGCGCAGAAAGGCGAATACCGTTCTCGAAAACGAAGCAACGGTGGCAACCGAAGTACAGGACATTACCGTGATAGAGGGCAGCTCGCAAAAAAATCCCGTATACGAGAAAAAGGCAAAACGACAGCTTGTTATCGGCATCGTTTTGCTGGTGTTGACCGAAGCGGCAATTCTCCTTGCCGACAAGGTTACGGCTTAAAAACGGAGTGAATAAAAATATGGATTTACAATTAAAAGCACCCGGCACTTATACCTATGATATGATTTCCTTAGGCGAGGTTATGTTGCGTTTGGACCCCGGCGAGGGGCGTATTAAATGCGCCCGCAGTTTCCGCGCGTGGGAAGGCGGCGGCGAATATAATGTTGCAAGAGGCTTGCGCCGTTGCTTTGGCTTAAAAACAGCTATCGTCACCGCATTTGCCGACAATGAGGTCGGCAGACTGGTGGAGGATTTCATTTTGCAGGGCGGCGTGGATACCTCGCTCATCAAATGGGTGCCGTATGACGGCATCGGCAGAACCGTACGCAACGGGCTGAACTTTGTGGAACGCGGCTACGGTATTCGCGGGGCGTTGAGCGTTTCCGACCGCGGCAACACGGCGGTTGCACAACTGAAATCCGGTGACATTGACTGGGATTATATTTTCGGTACCTTAGGCGTGCGTTGGCTGCACACGGGCGGCATTTTTGCGGCGCTTTCCGAAACCACGGCACAGGTTGCCATTGACGCGGTCAAGGCGGCGAAAAAATACGGCACAATCGTGTCTTATGACTTAAACTACCGTCCCTCTTTGTGGAAAGACATCGGCGGCAAGGAAAAGGCACAGGCGGTCAACCGCGAAATTGCAAACTATATTGATGTTATGATTGGCAACGAGGAAGATTTCACCGCGTGTTTAGGCTTTGAGGTTGAGGGCAACGATGAAAACCTCAAGTCCTTAAATATCGAGGGCTACTACAAAATGCTCGGCGAGGTTGTCAAGGTCTATCCGAACTTTAAGGTAATTGCCACGACGCTTCGCACGGTAAAAACCGCAACCGTCAATGACTGGTCTGCCATTTGCTATGCAGACGGCAAGGTGTATAACGGGTTGTCTTTGCCCGGTCTTGAAATTCTCGACCGCGTCGGCGGCGGTGACTCGTTTGCCTCGGGGCTTATCTACGGTTTAATGACCACCGGTGACCCGCAAAAAGCGGTCAATTACGGTGTTGCCCACGGCGCGCTGGCAATGACCACGCCCGGCGATACCTCGATGGCTTCTTTAAAAGAGGTCGAAAATATCGTGAACGGCGCGGGGGCACGCGTACAGAGATAATGCAGTATTGTAGGGCGGGGTCTTGACCCCGCCGCTATTAAGGAGATACCACTATGGATAAAGAAAAAATCATTACCCGAATTCAGGACTGCGGCATTGTCGCGGTTGTGCGTGCGGAGTCTGTGGACAAGGCTATCCGCATTACCGACGCGTGCATTGAGGGCGGTGTGGCGGCAATCGAATTGACCTTTACCGTGCCGCACGCGGACAAGGTGATTGAAGAACTTGCCAAACGCTATACCCCCGACCAGATTATTCTCGGTGCGGGCACGGTGCTGGACGCGACCACCGCGCGTATTGCGATGCTTTCCGGCGCGGAGTACATTGTCAGCCCCGCGCTCGATTTGGATACTTTGCACCTTTGCAATCGTTACCGTGTACCGATGATGCCCGGTATTATGAGCGTGCGCGAGGGACTTTTGGCGATGGAAAACGGTGCGGATATTTTGAAGGTATTCCCCGCCGACCTCTTCGGACCGAAGATTATCAAAGATATTAAGGGCCCCATTCCCTATGCCAAAATGATGCCCACCGGCGGCGTCGATGCGGACAATGTCGGCGAGTGGATCAAGGCGGGCGCGGTTGCCGTCGGCGCAGGCTCGTCACTGACGGCCGGCGCAAAAACAGGCGATTACAAGAAAATCACCGAGACCGGCAAGCGGTTTGTGGAAAATATTAAACTTGCCCGTGCAGAACTCGCGTCGAAATAGTTTCTTTTTCCGCAATACGGTGTTTCGTGCGGCTCGCTGTATCTACATACAGCGTCGCCTTCGCGCCTTGTCTTACGAAAAAATAAATCTATTTCGCCAAAAAAGTTTCTTTTTCCGCCGCGTGTGACGCAATCGTAAATTAACTTTGCAGAAAGACTTCAAAAATCCTCTCGAATGGAAATTGGTTATGCAATTTGTAGGGAACGGTCTTGACCGTTCCGCAAAATACATCAAAAACGGCGGACGACAAGTGAATCCCCCTACGAAATGTAGGGGACGACCTAAGTGTCGTTCCGCAAACCTTGTGGGCGAAATCCATTTTACCGCGTAGGGCAAGGGCACTTGCGTCCACCGCAAAACGGTTCGGTTTTTATTTTATCAATTCGCGGCGAAATGCCGCAAATACATAATTAGGGAGAAAAGGAACATATGGAAAAAACAGTTTTGGTTGAAACCTCTGCACGCCATGTGCACGTGACCAAAGAAACACTCGAAACCCTGTTCGGTGCAGGGTACACTCTCACCAAGAAAAAGGATTTGTCGCAGCCCGGGCAGTTTGCCTGTGAAGAGCGCGTGCAGGTTATCGGCCCGAAAGGCAGTTTCCCTGCGGTTTCGATTTTAGGGCCGGAACGCCCCGAAGACCAGGTGGAAATTTCCGCTTCTGACGCGCGTTCCATCGGCGTTGCCGCGCCGGTGCGTGAATCGGGCGACATTGCGGGCAGCGGTGCTTGCAAATTGGTCGGTCCCAAAGGCGAGGTCGAACTCAAAGAAGGCGTTATCGTTGCAAAACGCCACATTCATATGACGCCCGAAGATGCCGAGAAATACGGCGTAACCGACAAACAGGTCGTTTCCGTCGAAATCAAATCCGCTGAGCGCTCTTTGGTGTTCGGCGACACGGTTGTGCGCGTCAGCCCCAAGTATGCGTTGGCGATGCACATTGACACCGACGAGTCCAACGCCGTGATGGCGCCCGCAGGCACACTTGGTGTGATTTTGGCATAAGGCAAGGGGTGCAGAAAATGGAGCAAAAAACCGTTTCCGTCAACGCATCTGCCCAAATTCGTGCGGCGGTGCTGTGCGGTCTGTTCGCGGCATTTACTGCCGTGTTTTCGCAGATTTCTCTGCCGATCGGTCCTGTGCCGATTTCCTGTTCGCTGATTGCCGTGTATCTTGCAGGGCTGTTTTTGCCCGTCAAGACGGCGGCGGTTTCCCAACTTGTATATTTGCTGTTAGGGATTGTCGGCGTACCGGTGTTCGCGGGCTTTCAGTCGGGTGCGGCGCGTTTGGCAGGGCCCACAGGCGGGTATCTGCTTGTATACCCCGTGATTGCGCTGTTTTTATCGCTTGCAATGGTTTTATATGACAAAAAACTGGTCGGCAAATCGCTTGCGGTGCGTGCGGCATACATTGTCGGTGCTCTGCTTGTATCGCTGTTGCTGTGCTATGCGGCGGGTACGGCTTGGTTTACCGTGTTCTCCGGCTCCGGTTTTGTGCAGGCGTTAACGCTGACCGTCATCCCGTTTATTGCGGGGGATATTGCGAAAATCGTGCTGTGCACGGTGATAACTCTTTCTGCGCGGGAACGGCTGAAAAAAAGAATGAAATTTTAACGCGAAAAAGCACGGGCAAGGCATTGCCTGTGCTTTTTGTGCTGACAACCGAATGGCATAATCGGGAGGAATGGCAATGAAAACCGTAAAACAAATTGCAACGGTGCTTTTCAGGGCACTGTCGTTTTTCACAACCGTGCTTTGTATGCGTGATGTTTTGACGGCGCGTGACGATTTGCAAAAGCAATAAGGAGAGTAAGGAATGGCAAAAGAAGGGAAAACCGAAAGACGAACCCTCAAAGGCTTCTTGGACAGTAAAATTGTTCAAAAGGATGTCGGTGAGGAAACCTATTTAACCTGGCGCGAAACGATTTCGTACGCCTTGGGGCGCGGCGCGCAGGGTATGTTCACCTCGATGACGGGTTCAAAATATTTGAACTACTTTTTAACCAATATTTTGCTGGTGCGGTTTAAAGATCGTCCCGGCGGACCGATGGGTATTGCTTCCAAAATCCGTCTGTACTGTGGGATTTTTGATGCGATTAACGACCCGATTATGGGCGTCATTGTGGATAAAACCCGTACCAAAGAAGGGCAGATGCGCCCGTACATACGCATTGCACCGTGGTTTGTCTCGGCAGTGATGCTGTTGTTTTTCCTCGGGATTCCGGGCACAATGCCGGATTGGGCGTGCATTCTTTGGACGACGGTTTTATTTGTTGGCTTAGATGTTACCTACACGGCGTTTGACATTCCGATGGGGACGCTGGCCTTTGCCATTACGCCCAACGGCTTTGAGCGCACAAAGCTGTACGGCGTCAGTTCGATTGTGCGCTCGATTTCGGGCGCGTTGCCGGGGCTGTTTGTCGCGTGCGCGGCGTGGTTGCCCTATTTTAAAACACACACCTCGAAGGCATACCTAACGGGTGCCTGCGTTTCTGCGGTCGGCATTTTGCTGTTCACACGCTTTACCTATCGCAACACCAAAGAGCGCTGTGTGCACCACGAGGAAACGCCGTCGGTTGCGGAATGCTTCCGTCTTTTATTCAAAAACCGCCCGCTGTTTATGCTGTTCATTTCCAATTTGCTGTTCCTTTTGGTGAAGGTTACCAATCAAATCAACTTCTACTTTGTCGCGGATTTGATGTTCGATACCAAATACAATGTGTTTATTGATGTGATTACCTTCCCCGGCTTTTTGATTGCCGGTATCGGTGTGCCGAAGCTGGTGGAAAAATTGGGTCAGCGGTTTGATTCGAGAACTTTCTACCGTGTGTGCTGTATCACAGCGATTGTGTTGCACTTGCTGTTCTTTGCAACCTGCTATGACGGCTATATCAACAAGGGCGCCGGGCAGCCCGTCTCTTTAGGTATCGGCATTTTAACCGTTCTGTTTACGGGTCTTACCGCCATTCCGCTGGAATGCAAAAACCTGATGCAAAAGGAAATGGAAGCTGAAACCGTGGACTATATCGAATGGAAAACCGGTACGCGCGTGGAGGGGATTATGCTTTCGATTATGTCCTTTACGGGCAAAATCGAAAATTCCGTTTCCTCCTCCATCGGTATGGCGATTTTGGCATATACCGGTTATATCGCACACGAAGAAGGCAATGTCATTCAAAACAGCCAGACCAATATGGCACTGTTTTTGATGACAACGATTTTGCCGGCGGTCGGCTATCTGCTGATGCTTATTCCGATGGCATTTTACAATATTTCCGGCAAAGACCATCATAAAATGATTGAAGAAATCAAGGTACGCAACGCCGCAAAAGCGCAAGATGCCGAGGCGGTTGAGCAATGAGCCGCGCGCTTCGATTAACGGTGCTTGCCGACACGCATTATTATGACGCGTCGCTGGGCGTAACGGGCAAAGCGTATGCACTTCGGAGCGCCTCCGACCAAAAATGCCTCGCGGAAACAGACGCAATTCTGACCGCGGCATTTGCGGAAATTGCCAAAAGCGATACAAACGCGGTGCTTGTTGCCGGTGACCTTTCTAATGACGGCGAGCGTGTTTGCCACGAAAAAATGCGTGAAAAGCTGTACGCCTTGCAAAAAGAGAAGCCTGTTTTTGTGACGACCGCTACGCACGATTGGTGCTGTGACCAAAATCCGCGCCGCTTTGACGGCGACATGGTGTCAAACGATGTGGAAACGCTTTCGAGCGAGGAATTATTTGATTTTTATGCGGACTTCGGCGTAAACGGCGCGCGCGATACCTTCAAAACCCATATCGGCACGGCGTCATACCTTGTGGATTTGTCCGAGTCCGTAGTACTGTTGTCGCTGATTGACGATAAAAACGGCAATGACCACGCGGGGTATACGCCCGACCATCTCGAATGGATTTTAAATACGGTCCGCCGTGAAACCGCGGCGGGCAAAACCGTGATTGCGATGCAACACCACCTTTTATATCCGCATATTTCGCCGCTGGTGACGAATGGCTGTTGCTGTGAAAACCGCGACGAACTGCGCGAACAGTTGGCGGACGCAGGGCTACGGTTTTTGTTCGTCGGGCATTCGCATATCCAGCGCATTGATAAATTTGTCTCCAAAACCGGCAGGGAACTCTATGAAATCAATGTCGGCTCGCTGTGCGGGTATCCTGCGCCGCGTGTGGAAGTTGAAATCACCGATACTGAGGTGCGTTTGCGCACGGTCTTGTTAAAGCAATTCACTTACGGCGGCAAAACCGTAGACGCGCAAGCGTATTTGGAAGCGCACGCCGTGCATTTAATCGGCGGGGTGCTGACCACGCTCGCCCATGGTACCAAACAAGAAACGGCGGAAAAATTACAGTCCTTCGGCGTGTCTGCCGCAGACGCGCAGGCGTTTACGGGTAACGGATTTCCGCTGTTGCAACGCGCCACCCGCCTTATTTTGCGTGCAACCGTAAAAGATGCTGCCGCACTTTTGCGGCGTTTCCCCGGCGGCAAAGCCATCGCGCAGACAGATGTGGACGCGGTGCGCAATCTACCGCTGACACAAATCGCAAACGCCGTTATGCTGTCGGTGCTTTCGGGTGTGGGATTGAACAAAACCTATCCGCAAGCCCTTTGCCGACTGCTTTGCGCTGTGGGGGATATGCCGTCGGCGATACTGCCCGCACTGCACATACAAAATGAAAAACTGTCCGCGCTCTCTCGTGAACTGCCGCACTTGCTTACAGAAGTTTGCACGGGCGGCGAACTTGACAACCAAAATTTGACGCTGGAAAGAGTGCAAGGCTAAAATGAAAACGGTAATTGTTTATGCCACGAAAAACGGCGCGACCGAAAAAGCAGCGCAAATCCTCCAAGAAAAGCTCGGCGGGGCAGACCTGAAAAACATTGCACAAGACACCTTTGACCTTGCCGCTTATGACCGTGTTTTGGTCGGCAGTAATATCCGTATGGGCACGGTCGACCGCAACATTCGCGCATTTTTGCTGTCGCAAATCGGTATACTGTTGCAAAAAGAACTTGGGTTATTTTTATGTTGCTGTTTTCCGAAACAGGAACAAGCCTATTTCGAGAGCAATGTGCCTTCCCAGCTTTTGACGCACGCAAAAGCCGCCGCGGCATTGGGCGGTGCGCTTGACCGCACCCAATTAAAGGGCGCGGACCGGTTGGTTGCCAAAATGGTGCTGAAAGCCGACCACAAACAGGGGATTTTGCGCACCTTTTCTTTAGAAAACGACAGAATAGACGCATTTGTTGAGAAAATGCAGGCAAAATAGGACGATGTAACCATTGGTTGCGGCGGCCGCAACCCAGCCCGCAACCGCCAGTTGCGCCTTTTTGCGTTTGACAAGTAAAGGTTGTAGCGCTTTTTTGAAGGATATGGTAACCTAAGGGCGACAAACACAGCAACAAGCTGTAAGAAGGAGATTTTTAAAATGGGTTACCTGGACAAAATTAAATTGGCGAATTATTCGCGGGCAGAGGATTGGCTTAATTCCATTTCGCATATGGTCGGCGGCGGGCTTTCGGTGCTCGCGCTGATTTTGTGTCTGATTCGTGCGATTGTCGCGCGGCGTTGGGATTATGCAATTTTAAGCCTGATTTACGGTTTTACGATGATTGCAATGTATTCGTGCTCGTCCGTATATCACGCCCTGCGCCCGAACCGCGGCAAAAAGGCGATGCGTATGGTAGACCACGCGATGATTTACCCGATGATTGCGGGCACGATTACGCCGTTTGCCGTGCTGGTGATTGTACCCGTCAAACCTGTGCTCGGGTGGGTGATTGTCGCCGTGGCGTGGGTGACGGTCGCCGCTGCCGTGCCGATTACGCTGACGCTGTTCAACAAAACCAAGGTTGTGCAGATGGTGTTGTATTTGGCGCTCGGTTGGATGATTATTGTTGCCATCAAAACCCTTTGGGAATGTTTTGACCGTACAGGTACGATTTTGATGATTGCGGGCGGCGTGCTATATACGCTCGGCGCGATTATCTACGGCATCGGCGCAAAGAAAAAGTATTTTCACAGCGTGTTCCACTTTTTTGTGCTTGCAGGCTCCATTCTGCACTTCTTTGCCCTGTACTTATATGTATTTGTAAAATAACTTAGATTTGGAAAATGCAAAAAACAGTTGACAAGGCTTGACAATTCTGTTAAAATACCCTTTGCCGCATATTGGGGGCGTGCTGTATGCACACGAAACAAGCTCGCTTGTGCCCACGGTAGCGAGTCTATATTTAAGGTAGGTTAAACTATGTACGCAGTAATCGAAACAGGCGGCAAGCAGTACAAGGTACAGCCCGGCGATGTGATTTTCGTCGAGAAGCTTGCAGTCGAAGAAAACGCCGACATTACCTTTGACAAGGTTATCGCAGTCGGTGCAGACGACGGCATCAAGGTCGGCAAGCCCTATGTAGAGGGTGCAACCGTTTCTGCCAAAGCGCTGAAAAACGGCAAAGGCAAAAAGGTCGTTGTATTCACTTACAAACCCAAAAAGAACGAAAAACGCAAAAAAGGCCATCGTCAGCCGTACACCAAGGTTGAGATTGCCGCAATCAACGCGTAACGATGATTTGTGCAGACTTTCATTTCGGTGAAAACGGTATTTCGTTTACCGTAAAAGGCCATTCGGGCAGCGCAAATGCAGGCGAAGATATTGTCTGCGCGGCGGTTTCCTCGGCGGTCTATATGGCGGCAAACACCGTGACTGAGATTTTGGGACTTTCCCCCGAAATTGCCGAACGCGACGGGTTTTTATCTCTCACGCTTACAAACAGTGCCGAAGCGAAAGCGGCGTCCCCCGTTATTGAGGGGCTTTGCCTGCATCTTGCGGGCTTAGAAGAACAATATCCCGATTATATCCATATTGAAAGAGGTGCTTTATAATGCTTAAAATTAACATTCAGCTGTTTGCACACAAAAAAGGTATGGGCTCGACCAAAAACGGCCGTGACTCCGAATCCAAGAGACTCGGCGTAAAGCGCGCTGACGGTCAGTTCGTGCTTGCAGGCAACATTCTTGTCAAACAGCGCGGTACACATATCCATCCCGGTGAAAATGTCGGCAGAGGCTCTGATGATACTCTCTTTGCCAAAATTGACGGCAAAGTGAAATTCGAAAGAATGGGCAAGGACCGCAAAAAAGTCAGCGTTTATGCTGTGGAGCAGTAACAGAAACGATTTTGTGTTGTTGAAAAGGGCAGTAACGGTGGTTACTGTCCTTTTTTCACAGTTGCGCACAGGAAAATATAACAAACTGACAGAAAATCTAACAAAAAGGTTGATTTTTCCGAAGAACCCATATATACTTATACTTGTTACGATTGGAAAGGACGAAGTTATGCAGTTGAATTTTGCCGCGCCGTGTTTGTTCGGGTTGGAGAGTTTGGTTGCCGACGAATTGCGGCAAATGGGTGCAGAAAATGTAGCCGCCGAAAACGGCAGAGTATTTTTTGCGGGCGACGAAGCGTTGCTTGCCCGCGCCAATCTCGGCTCGCGCTTTGCCGAACGGATTTTGCTTGTGCTCGGCAGCTTTGAGGCGCATACCTTTGAAGAATTGTTTCAGGGCGTAAAAAAACTGCCGTTGGAAAATTGGATCGGCGTGCACGACGAATTCCCCGTGAAAGGGTATAGCTTGAAATCCGATTTATATAGCGTGCGCGACTGTCAGGCGATTATCAAAAAAGCCGCCGTGGAGCGATTAAAAAGTGTGTACGGCGTGGAATGGTTCTCGGAAACCGGCACGCGGTATCGGCTGGATTTTTCCATTCTCAAAAATCAGGTGCATATATTTCTTGACACCACGGGCGTGCCGTTGCACAAGCGCGGCTATCGTCCGGCGGCGAACGACGCCCCGATGCGCGAAACCTTGGCGGCGGCGCTGTGCGCACTGTCTCGCTTGCGCCCGTACCATACGCTGTATGACCCGATGTGCGGGTCGGGCACGATTTTAATTGAGGGCGCGATGCTTGCGCAGAATATCGCGCCGGGGCTCAAGCGTCCGTTTGCGGCGGAGCGCTTTTCGCAAATTCCCCGGGAAATTTGGTCTGCGGAGCGCGAAAAAGCAGAGGCGGCAATTGTGGACGCACCCGATTTTGTCGCTTACGGCGCGGATGCCGACCGTGCGGCGCTCAAAATCGCACGCGAAAATGCCCTGCGCGCGGGCGTGTCCGACAAAATTGTGTTGGAATACGGCGATGTGCGCAAGTTTTGTCCGCAAACCGAACGCGGCACGCTGATTACCAATCCGCCCTATGGCGAACGGTTGGCGGATACAAAATATGCCGCCGAGCTAATCCGCGAAATGGGCAGGGTGTTTGAACGACGGCACGGCTTCAGCTATGGGATTATCAGTCCCGAAGCGGAATTTGAGGACTTGTTCGGCCGAAAAGCCGATAAGCGCCGCAAGCTTTATAACGGGATGATTCAATGCCAATTCTATATGTATTTTAAATAAAGAACTTATGCATAGGAAGTGACCAGAAATGAAACATATTTTTATTGTCAATCCGGCGGCAGGCAAGGGGAGTGCGGCGAAACGGATTATTCCCGAAATTGAAGCCTATTTTGCAAAGCACCCGGACCTTTCGTGGGAGATTTATCAAACCACCGCCCCCGGCGACGGCAAAGACTACGCCGAAAGCATTGCCAAAACGGGTGAGCCGGTGCGGTTCTACGCTTGCGGCGGCGACGGCACGCTCTATGAAGTGGTAAACGGTGCGTACAAATACCCGAATGCGGCCGTGGGGATTATTCCGTTGGGCTCGGGCAACGATTTTGCGCGCGTGTTCGGCGGCAGTGAAAAGCTGTTTGATATTGACGCGCAGGTGGGCGGCGAAACCGTACCGTTTGATTTGATTGACGCGGGCGGGCATGTCGCCATCAACCAGTGCTCGATGGGGCTGGACGCCGAGGTGTGCGCCAAGCAGGCGTATTTTAAGAAACTGCCGGGCGTCGGCGGCGAGTTCGCCTA
>JBJEPR010000126.1:0-3537 GCA_051881335.1 Candidatus Fimenecus sp.
GAAAGGGCAATCAGCTCATTGCCGATTTCCTCGGGATTTTTTTCGCTGTTTTTCTGCTCCCACTTTGCGTTCATCGTAAGACACTCGTCCATATTTTTCTCGGTGATAGGCTCATACACCCAGTCGAAGGTCTTTTTGAAATACGCAATATGGTTGCGCTTGCCGTGATAGCGGCGACCCGCAAGATTGATCAAATCTTCCGAATTATAAATATAGTCATAATATTCGCGCATCGGGATATAGTCGAACGCATCGGGGAACAGACAGTCCAGCTCCCGCACGCGTTTTGGCGTTAAGCAGTACATTGTCAGCGGCACGCCGTCCTCTTTCGCACAACAGAGCAATTCCTCAACGGCGGCTTTTTTATTGCCCTCGCCGCAAGGGAACAGATACATCGGGCGGTCATTGCCGTCGCGCGCGATAAACAAATCGCCGTACCGCGCAATGGTATTGTCATACACAGCCGACCACATATAGAGGTTGCCGAAGCAGTATTCGCAGGCAAGCTCGCCGCTTTGCCGCATAATCTGCGTCACCCAATTTTGGTCGGACATTTCCGGTTTTTTAAATTCCAGCACAAATTTCACCTGCGTTTCAATACAGTCGATGCGATTTCATACACGCGCTCGTGAATTTGCGCAATCGGCAACGGCTCGTCCCCGTCAGCGCACGGCACAACATACCAGCCGAGTTTCTGAGCGGCAAACAGCGCGGCTTTGTGGCAGGCGTTCAAATACGCCACATTTGCCTCGTGGACATCTTTTTTCGCTTCCTCACCGTGGTAGCGCGCCGTCATCAGTTTTTGCGAAACGGCAACGGGCATATCCAAGAAAATCACCGCAGAGGGCGCGGGAATACCGAGCTTGTTGTATTCGTAATCCGCAAGCCACGAAAGATAGTTTTCCCACGCGCTTTCGGGCAGCTTTACCGCCTGATGCACCGCGTTCGAGGTGGTGTAGCGGTCCGCCAAAATCAGCGTACCGTTTTCGTAGTCCTTCTGCCAATGGCGGCGAAAACTCGCGTAACGGTCTACCGCGTAAAAGGAGGACGCGGCGTACACATTGACATCTTCGGGATTTTTACCGAATTCCCCGCCCAAATACATTTTCACAAGCGTGCTGGAGGGGTCGTCATAATCGGGCAGTTTAATCTGCCGGACGGGCGTTCCCGCGGTTTCCAGCCGTGTTTTTAAAAGCGAAACCTGCGTGGATTTTCCGCTGCCGTCCAAGCCCTCGACCACAAGCAAACGATTTTGCATATGCACACCTCTCCACTATAAATCAACATACAAGGGTAGTATAACAAATTTTTCCGACTTTTACAACGGGATTTCGTGATTTAAGTTCTAAATTTTCGCAACAAATAAATTGCGAAACAATATACTTTATGGTAAAATAGATACAAATTCCGTGAAAAGGAGAAAAAACAATGGATTTTTCCGAGGTAGATTTGAAAGCAAGCGGCGCTTTTTTAGTCGGGTTATCCGACTGCGGTGAAAAAGTGACGGCGGCGGGCGGCAGAGTTTCGACCCAGCCGGGCACGGCAATGGGCATTTGGGCAAAAAGCCAAGACGCAGAAAAAAACGCCAATTTGATTGACAAGGTCACCCGTTCGGGGCACAACTCCGTGGTGGAGCACACCTATTTCAATTTGGTGTTTCAAAATGTTTCGGCAGTGGTCGAGCAATTCATTATTGAATTCCGTCTCGCCTCGTTCACCGTAAAATCACGGCGGTATGTGGATTTTTCGGACGCGGGCTTTTATGTGCCGCAATTTGAGAACACGGAAATGACCGAACGCTACAAAGCACATATGCGGTCATTTTTCGAGTTATATACCGAATTCACCGAGGCGGGCATTCAAAAAGAGGACGCGCGCTTTTTACTCCCCTACTGCCTATACAGCAATTTCTTTTGCAGTGTGAACGGGCGCGAATTTTTGCATATGTTACGCGCAATGCTCTACGGCCGCGGCAGTAAATACCCTGAAATCCGCGCGCTCGGCGAACAGTTGCTCGCGCAGGCACGCGAACGCACGCCGGGTATTTTGCACGATTTTGAAGCGCGCAACGAAAATACCGCAACGGATACGCCCGATTTTTCGTTTGTTTCTATGCCGCAAAGTGAGACTGCCGAAGCGTCGGTAGAGTTGTTAAGTTACACGCCCGATGCGGCGAAGGTCGTGGCGCAAAATGCGTTGATTGAATACACAGGCTGTGACACGGCAACGGCAAAAGCGGCTTGCGCAGACGAAAAGACGGTCGAGCAAGTACTCGCCGCACTGTTAAAAACGAGCCGCCCGCGTGCACTGGAAAGCGCAAACTACACACTGCGGTACAACGGCGTATCGCTGTCGGGACTGACGCACTTCACACGGCACAGAATGCACGCGATTGAAATTCCCGAGTTGCTTTACACCGACCGCAAAAAGCATATTGTCCCCCCTGCCGTACAGGAAAATCCCGCATTACTGCAAAAATACAATGCGGCGTTTGAAAAAATGGCGGCGGAATACGAAACGCTCAAAGCGGCGGGCGTGCCCGAAACGGATTTGGTATATTACCAATTAAGCGGCAACACGGTGGACATTGTTTCCACGATGAACGCGCGCGAACTGCTGTTGTTCTTCCGCTTGCGCACCTGCACGCGCGCCCAATGGGAAATCCGCGCGCACGCGATAGAGGCTCTGCGGCTTTTACGAGAGGTTTCGCCCGAAATTTTCAAATTCTACGGGCCGAGTTGCTTTGCCGACGGCAAATGCCCCGAGGGCAAATTCTCCTGCGGGCGTATGGCGGAAATGCAAGAAGTGTTTGGGGAATAAACGAAAACACAGAAGGCGGGTCTTTGTGCGTGCACGACAAACCGGAATTTGAGGTTGAGATTAAGCAACATGAAAAAAGAAAAGGTAGATAAAGGTTTTGAATTATTGTATGAAAATTTATCATATAGAAGAAAGTTTATTAGAACTCTTTGGCTTATTCCAATAGGAATCGTAGTTGGAATAGTAATTACTTATATCAGTATAATAGTTTCAATATTTTATTGGATATGGTTTATAATTATTGCAATAAAACAATTAAAAGATAATTATACTATGTGGAAAAATGAAACAAACAAATAAATTGGGGTTTGTACGCGTAGTGGCGGGCTTCCACGCCCGCCCGTGGATTTTGATGTAATTCTGCGGAACGGTCAAGACCGTTCCCTACGCATTGTCATTCTGAGCCGTTAGGCGAAGAATCTCGTTGCGTGCAAGGTTTACTTTTTGCTATTGGCGATCCTTCGCTTCGCTCAGGATGACAAATTACCCCTACAAATCCCAATTTATATTTGCAGTTTAGAACATTTCTCAGAGCAGCATACAAATCAAAAAGAAAAGGGGCTGTAAAAAAACAGCCTAATAAAAATCCGGGATTCACGAAAAAGTGAGTCCCGGATATTTATTGCCAAAAATTAGACAATCGTTTAATTTTTTATGGAAAATTATTGTTTTTGGATATGGAAAACCAAAGGTGTTGCGTTTTCCACCTTTGATGTT
>JBJEPR010000127.1:0-16060 GCA_051881335.1 Candidatus Fimenecus sp.
CGTCACCGCCCCTGCTTCTCGTGTGCCGACGGCGGCACAAAGGCGTTCTGCCGCCTCTTTTTGCACCATCACAACGATTTGCGACAGCGGCAGGCGCTCTTCTAAAAGCCGCATAATCACAGGCGAAGTAATATAATACGGCAAATTCGCACAGACTGACACGCGCTTGCAGTCGGCGAATTTTTCCTGTAAGAGACTTGCCAAATCGAGTTTCAGCACATCGCCGTTCACCACTTCGACATTGTCAAATTCGCCGAGCGTTTCTTCGAGAACGGGCAACAGCCGTTTATCGAGTTCCACGGCAACCACTTTTTTGGCGCGAAGCCCCAACTGCGCGGTCAAAACGCCGATGCCCGGCCCGATTTCAAGCACGCCGTCCTCGGGCGAGCGTACTGCCGCCTCTGCCATACGCGGGCAGACGGTGCTGTCAATCAAAAAGTTCTGCCCCAAGGCTTTCGAAAACGAAAATCCGTGGCGTGAAAGCACGGCGCGAACGGTATTTAAGTCCGATAAATTATACTTCATCTTTCAGCTTCCCGAGGATTTCCATACCTGCAACGATGCGTTCGTCAGCAGGCGTGGTGAAGTTCATACGAATACAGTTGGTGGTTTCCTCGGGCTCGACGGTGAACGCACTGCCCGGCACAACTGCAACTTTATTTTCTACCGCTTTTTTGCAAAAATCCATCATATTGACGCGCGCGGGCAGTTCGCACCAAACGAACATACCGCCTTCGGGGCGCACATACTGCACGAAATCGCCCAATTTTTCGTCAATCAAATCGCACATCAAATTGAGCTTACGGCGGTAAATCGAACGGATTTTGTCGATATGTGCTTCAAAATCCGTGGTTTTCATCCATTCGTCCACCAGCATTTGCGTAAACACGGGCGTGTGCACATCCTGCCCCTGCTTGCAGACGGTCATTTTGGAGACAATCGGGGCGGGCGCAACCGTAAATGCCACGCGCACGCCGGGTGCAAACACCTTGGAGAAGGAACCCGCATAAATCACAATACCGTCTTCGTCGAAACTCTTAATCGGCGGAATATGTTCCCCTGCCACGCGCAAATCGCCGTAAGGGTTGTCCTCCAAAATCAAAACGCCGTACTGTTTTGCAAGTGCATACAACCGTTTGCGTTTGGCAAGCGACATCGTAGCGCCCGAGGGATTTTGGAAGTTCGGAATGGTATAAATGAAACGGACATTTTTGTTTTCTTTGAGTTTTTGCTCCAAAATCTCCATATTCATACCGTCCGCCTCGACGGGCACGCCGCGCAAAGACACGCCGTAGGAACGGAAGCAGTTTAACGAGCCGATAAACGACGGCGTTTCACAAATGATAATATCCCCGAAATTGCACAGGGATTTGGTTGCCAAATCCATCACCTGCGTTGCACCTGAAGTGATAATCAGGCTGTCAAACTCGCGGCCGATGTTGTGCTTTTCTTTCATATACGCTGAGACACGCTCCCGTAACGGCGTATAGCCTTCGGTCACGCCGTATTGCAGGGCGGTAATCGGGTTTTCTTTTAATATCCGTGCAGAGATTTCGCGCACCTCGTCCACGGGGAATGCCGCCGTGTCGGGATTGCCTGCCGCAAAGGGAATGATGTCGGGGTCTGCCGTAGCTTTCAAAATCTCACGAATTGCCGACGGCTGTAACGCCGAAACACGGTCGGAAAATGTATATTCCATCAAAAAAGACTCCTTTTTGCCATCAATTTTCTTTTTATTGTAGCACACTTCCCCCGTCTTCGCAAGCCTTGCGCCTATTGCTTTTTGCGGCATTTCGGGGTATGATGTGCTTTGAGGTGTTTTTATGGTTGGATTTTGCTGTCCGGTGTGCGGTGCGGCGCTCAAAAATACAGAGAAAGCGTGCATTTGCCCGAACGGGCACAATTTTGATAAAGCGAAAGCCGGCTATGTGCATCTGCTGACCAATTTTTCAGGGCGCAAAACGCACGGCGACAACAAGGATATGGTGCGCGCCCGCCGCGCCTTTTTAGAAACGGGCGCATATGCGCCGCTGAAAAACGCCATCGCCGAAACGGCAAAAAAATACGCCGTTTCAAACGGCACGGCGCTCGACAGCGGCTGCGGCGAGGGGTATTACACCGCCGCGATTGCCGACGCACTCGGCGGCACAATGCAGGTGCTGGGCTTTGATATTTCCAAAGAGGCGGTAAACCTTGCCGCCAAACGCTGTAAAGCGGCGCAATTCGCTGTGGCAAGCGCATTTCATATTCCCGTTGCCGACAAAAGCGTGGATTTGCTGTTTGAAATCTTTTCACCGTACAGCGAAACGGAATTTTTGCGCGTGTTAAAATCGGGCGGCGTGCTTTTTGAGGTGATTCCGGGGGCACGGCATTTGTACGGCTTAAAAGCGGCGGTATATGACAAACCTTACGAAAACGAGGTTGCCGCATTTACCCGCGCGGGGTACACACTTTTAGAATGTTTGCATTTGCAAGACGAAATCACCTTGCAAACGGATACCGACATACAAAATCTGTTTTTGATGACGCCGTATTATTACAAAACAGGCAAGGCGGAGCAGGCAAGACTGCAAGCTTTACAAACTTTAACCACCGAAACGGAATTTTATATTTTAGTGTATCAAAAAAAGTAAGGTGAGGAGAGCCGAACCTTAACAGAAAGCACAATGCGCGCCCGATTGTTCGGGGCGCGCATTTCTTTTGTTTTATTTACTGTATACGGCGTTTTCATCAATCGGGATTTCGCCGTTTTCCGCCTCATACGCTTTGACACAAGTCTGCGCTAAATATTCTAATTGGGCATTTAGGGAACGCTTATTTTGCTTTGCCACAAAAGTAATTTTATAGAGCAGGTCGGGCGTAAAACGAATGCCTGTTTGAATTCTGTCGGTCGCCATAGATGTTATCCTCCGATTTCCCGATACATTTGCCCCGCCGATTCCTTGGTGGCGTACTCGGTCACTTCGAGCACCTCGTACTTTTTTGTGCTCGCGCCGAAGGTCAATTCAATAATATCGCCGACCTTGACTTCATACGACGCGCGCGCGACTTTTCCGTTGACCGAAGCGTGCTTTGCGTCGCAAATTTCATTTGCCACCGTGCGGCGCTTGACAATGCGCGAGACCTTTAAATATTTATCCAATCGCATAAAAATTCTCCTAAAAAAGAAAGGCAGAGGGAACAAAACCCCTCTGCCGAAATCTTTGAAAAATGCTTATTTCACAGCGTCTTTCAGTGCTTTGCCTGCTTTGAAAGCGGGAACCTTGGAAGCAGCAATAGTCATTGCTTCGCCGGTCTTGGGGTTGCGGCCCTGTTTTTCAGCGCGTGCACGAACTTCAAAGGTGCCGAAGCCGATCAACTGTACTTTTTCACCTTTTTTGAGTTCTGCGGTGATCGCGTCAAAAACAGCGGCGACTGCTGCGTCTGCATCTTTCTTGGAAAGGTCTGCTTTCTCTGCGACTGCTGCGATGAGTTCTGTCTTATTCATTTTGTTTTCCTCCGTTTTTTGATATATCTCCGAACGGTAAACACCGTTAAGATTCTTTATGCTCTGCCGCCTTTACCTCGTCCCACAGTCGGTCAAGGGTTTCCAGCGGGGTATTTTCCATATCTATACCGCGTTCTTTGGCGAGCGCTTCCACCTTGGTAAATCGGGCTTGGAACTTGTCCGTCGCGGCGGTGAGGGCTTCCTCGGCATCAATATGAAGCTTGCGCGCCGCATTGACTGCGGCAAACAACAAATCGCCGAGCTCCTCCACCGTATTCTCACGGTCGCCCGCTTCGACGGCACGGAACAGCTCCGCCTGCTCTTCGGGGATTTTTTGCAGTGCCCCGTCGGCTGTATCCCAATCAAAGCCGACTTTTGCCGCCTGACTTTGAATTTTATCCGCACGCATCAGCGCGGGGAGCTCCCGCGGTACGGACTGCATTTTGTCCGCCGTGGTTTTGCGCTGTTTGGAAGCAGATTTAATTTTATCCCAATTCACGAGCACATCGTCTGCGGATTGTACTTGCACATCGCCGAACACATGCGGATGGCGTTCAATCAGTTTTTTACAAACACCGTCGGCAACATCGGAAAAATCAAACACTTGTTTTTCCGCTTCCATTTGTGCGTGAAAAACAACCTGCATCAGCACATCGCCCAATTCCTCGCACAGCAGATGACTGTCTTCTTTGTTGATGGCCTCAATGACTTCGTAGGTTTCCTCAATGAAATTTTTGCGAATGGACGCGTGCGTTTGTTCCCTGTCCCAAGGGCAACCGTTTTCGGAGCGCAGAATACGCATAATCTCCACAAGGTCATCTACACTGTATTTTTGTTTGAATTGAAAGTCCAGTTTCATCACACAATCATCTTTCCTTATTTTACTCTATAAATCCATATTTTGCAAGCATTTTGGCAATTTTTTCGCCTTTCGGAAGCATATTTATGTCATCTTTGGCAATTCCGCCGACCAAAAGCAT
Organism: Candidatus Fimenecus sp.; assembly: GCA_051881335.1. Taxonomy (GTDB): domain Bacteria; phylum Bacillota; class Clostridia; order Oscillospirales; family Acutalibacteraceae; genus Fimenecus. The sequence goes on from JBJEPR010000127.1 coordinate 4,468, forward strand.
CGAAATTCCGTAAACCAACACCGCAAAAACGATGGCGATGGCACAAGCGACAATATTCGTCACCGAAAGCGCCCCGCGCGACCAATCAGGCAAAATGTTGGAAAACAGCCCGTAGCTTGTATATGCCGCCACGCCGCAAAGCACACTGCAAATGAAAGGCTTGACGAACACGGACATCAAATTCACCCGCACTTTTGTCGCGCGGACAATGGCAACATAGTCATAAATCACAATAATGGCATAGCAAATGACCGTACCGAACACCGCGCCGTTGATATTAAACTGCGGCATTCCGATAAAAATGTAGTTGGCAATCACCTTTGCCACGGCGCCGATAGTAACCGAACGCAACGGCACACCGGGTTTTCCGATGGCCTGGAGCATATTGGTCATCGGCTGGGACAGCGAAATTAAGAAAATGGTGTACCCGTACGCCGCCATAATCGGTGCGGCGATGGAAATGGCAGAGGCAGACTTGCCTGTTTGGTACATCATTTCGAGTATAGGCGTTGCAAGCACACCCATACCGATGCCGGCGGGCAGCGAAATCATCAAGGTGACGCGCAAAACAGATTCCACCGAAATCTTAACCACCCGTTTGTCCTTAACAGCCCACGCCGCCGAAAGCGCTGGAATGGCGCTGACGCCTAAAGTCATCGTAATAGACGGAATTAAGTTTTTAAAGTCCAGCGACATCGTATACGCGCCATACAGATATTTGGCAATATCCTCGTCCAAAATCTGTGAGGCGGCAAGCGAATCGCCGTAAATGGATTTGATATAATCGAGATTCGATATAATCATTGTATCCAAACGGTTTTGCACGGTGATGGAGTCAATAAGGTTGGTCACGCTAAACACAAGAGACGAGGCCACCACGGGCACGGCAATGGAAACCAAGGTTTTGGCAATCGCCGAACCCGAAAGCGGCTTCGGAGAATTGACCAGCTCCTCACGCGTAATGCCGTCGCCTTTGACCTTGTAAAGAATCATCATATAAATCATACCGACCACGGTGCCCGCCGTCACACCAATGGCGGCGCCCGCCGCGGCATACGGGTATATAGCGCTCATCGCCTCGGCTTCGGTCGTCACAGTCTGCCCATACACCGTAAGGCCTGCTTCAAAGCGCGAAAGGCCGTATGTAATGGCAATTTTTGCGCAAACAAGCCCTGCAATAACCTTGCCGACCGCCTCCCACACCTCGGACATCGCGGTGGGGGTCATATTGCGAAGTCCGTTGTAGTAGCCGCGATAAATCGACATCACACAGCAGAAGAAAATCGACGGTGTAATGGCGATAATGGCAGGAATGGCCTCTAAATTTTTGGCGAGATAGGCATACGGGTAAGTAAGTGCAATCATTAAGATTGTGCCGACCGTACCTGTAATGAAAAACAGCCGTGCGGCAACCTTGAAAATCTGTTTCACATCGCGAAAACGCCCCAAGGCAACCTGCTGGGAAACCATTTTGGAAACCGCTACGGGCAGTCCCGCCATAGACACGGTATAAATCGGAATATATAAATTATAAGCCGAGTCAAAACAACCGCGCCCGACCGCGCCAACCATATTGGAAATCGGAATTTTATAAAGAATCCCGATAATTTTTACAAGAATGGTCGCCGCCGCCAAAACCATAGCGCCGTTTAAGAGGGATTGGCTTTTTCTTTTTTTCTGTGCCAAGCGCTTGTCACTCCCTTTCGCCGTCACACGGCGAGATACAGAATACCATTGAATTTTGTTTGTGTCAATCTGTTTTTTCTAACCCCTGCGGGCCTAAAAATTCACGCAATAAAGAGGTTTCGGGGATAAGCGACGGGGAAATCGGCACGAAAAGCCTGAGTGCCGCCGCCAATTCCTCGGCATCTTTTTTCTGTTCGCCTGAAAGCGCGGCGCCCTCAAGCATATTTAAGCAGGTGTCGCGGAACACACACGGCGCGCTTAAATGCACGGAATTGATTTTTACATCGGCGCAGTCGCGGTACGGAAACAAATATTTATCCTCGCCCTTGCGTACATTTTCCCACAAGCTGTATGTGTTTTCCACCGAGCTTGCGCGGAACAAATAGTCACGCGTCATACGGCGCAAAAAACGCAAATTGCGTTTGTTAAGGATAATTTTGCCCCGTTCATTATATATGCGCGAAGACACGCTGATATAGATTTTCAACAGGTTTTTCTGCGGCAGAGCGTCGGTAATCAACGGATTTAACGCGTGCAAGCCCTCGACCACCACGGCGTCCTGTTCGCCGAGCGTCACAGTGCGCACTTCTGCACTGCGTTTGCCTGTGGTGAAATCGAAAATCGGCAAATCGGTCGCCGCACCCGATAAAAGCAACCGAATGGTTTCCGAAAATTTCGGCAAATCGAGTGCATACACAGTTTCAAAATCGGGCTTTCCGGTTTCGTCGAGTGGAATTTTATCGCGGTCTAAATAAAAATCGTCCAGCGACACCACATAGGTTTGCATACCGCGCGCCGTACACTTTTGCGCAATTTTGTTGGCGGTGGTGGTTTTGCCCGAGGCAGAAGGCCCTGCGAGCATCACAATTTCGCGCCCGTCATCGCCCGCAATGCGCGCGGTAATGTCGTTTAAAATATTGTCAAACCGCGTTTCACTGCGACGCACAAGCTCTGCGGGGTCGTTTGCCGCCAAATCATTGATATATTCCAAATAATTGTTGATGTTCGACATACCGTCACCTACTTCCCTTAAATCCTATGTGTTGCGCGTAAAACGGCAGAATGGCCGCCTTGCGGTTTTCAATTTCCGCAAACCCCGAAATATATTCATATGGATATTTATAGTTAAATATGCGTTCGATTTCTTTGCCGTGGGGCGCTTTTAATTTGGTCACCGCACCCGCGCCCACCGCAAAGACGGTGTGGCACTCCTCCATCATAAAAATGTTGTAAATACATTCAAAACCGGGTTTTGCATAGCCGGTATTTTCAAGGTTGCCGAGCGTTTTCGACTGGCGGTACATATAATAGGGATTGTAGTCTGCCGCCGTCAGGCCTTGATAGGCATACTTGAGCATTTCATCTGCCGCTTTGCCTGCCGCGCGCTCGATTTGCGTATTTTGCGTGCCGAGATTGGACGCGCGCTTTAAAGACAGCGTGTGCACAGTGATATTTTCCGGTGTCAAGGTCAGCGCCTTGTCGATGGAATTGCAAAACGACGAAACCGTATCGGTCGGCAGCCCCGCAATAAAATCCATATTGATATTTCGGAAGCCCACCGCGCGCGCCTCGTAAAATTTTTCTTCGGTCAAGGCGGCAGTATGCTGTCTGCCGATTTCACGCAAAACCGCGTCGTTAAAGGTTTGGGGATTGATGCTGATGCGCGTAACGCCGCCCGCTTTTAGCGCGTCGAGCTTTTCGCGGGTAATCGTATCGGGTCTGCCCGCTTCGACGGTGTATTCGCGCACAGCGGACAAATCAAACGCTTCCTCCACTGCCGCAAGCAAGCGGCGCAACTCGTCCGCCGAAAGGGTGGTGGGCGTGCCGCCGCCGAAGTAAACGCTTTCAAGGCGCAAGCCCAACTGTTTGGCGTATGCACCTGTTTGCTTGATTTCTTCACACAACAGCCGCACATAATCGGGCACCAATTTTTTTGCGGTATCGCTTGTCATCGCGTGTGATACAAACGAACAGTAACTGCACCGCGTGGGGCAAAACGGAACGGAAACATACAAACTGCACGAATCGGGACGCGAGGATGCGATAATCGCGGTTTCGCGCGCGGCGACGCTTTCTGTGAGCGCCGTTTTTTGCGGCGATACGAAAAAGCGGTCGGTAAAATAGGTGCGTGCCGCCGCTTCACCCATTTCCGCTTGCAAAGTGAGCAACAATTTCGACGGGCGAATCCCCGTCAACAGCCCCCATTGCGGCGTGTAGCCTGTGACTTCTTTTAACCCGCAAAACAAAAGCGTTGCGAGTTTCAGCTCGCGGTCATCGTCTGTGGCAAGTTCTTCTGCTTTACACCATTTCTGCCCGTCGATTTGTATGGAAACGCGCGCCGTGTCCGCTTCGATTTGCGCAGTACACACGGTTTCCGTTTGCGTGTGCGACACCGCTTCAAAAACGACGCGGATTTTTTCATTCGGGAAAAATACCCGTGTCAATTTTTCGAGTTCATATTGATAGGTATTCCCCAAAACCTCTAAAATCATTGTCCGATTCTCCGCATATACCGATTATGTGTGCGCTCATAGCCGAGTGTGGTAGCGCGGTTGTGCCCTGTGCAGACGGTAAAATCGCCGTCCAGATTTTTCAAGCGAATGAGTGACGCAAGCAAGTCCTCGTCACTGCCGCCGGGGAAATCCGTGCGCCCCGCCGTCAGGCAAAACAGCGTGTCGCCCGTGAACAGATTTCGGTTTTCAAAATCCGCATAGCAAACGCTGCCTTTGGTGTGCCCGGGCGTATGGAGCACGGTCAGGGTGGTTTCCCCCAGTTGGATTTCATCGCCGTCGTGCAAAATACGGTCGGGATTTACGGGCGTTTGCTGTCCTGCGCACTCCCACGAGCAAAGGCTTTTTTCCTCATCGGTCAGGCAGTCCGCATCAAGCGCGTGGACACAAATTTGCGCCTTCGGGAAATGCTGTTTTAATGCCGCCACGCCCAAAATATGGTCAAAATGCCCGTGCGTGAGCAAAATATATTCGACCGTACCGCCCGAAAGCTTTGCGAGCAATTCGTCGGTACAGTCGCCCGCGTCCACCACGGCAATTTTGCCCGTGGCGGTGTCGGTGATGATATGGGTATTTGCCGCAATCGGTCCTTGCGGCAAGGATTGAACGGTTACTGCCATCTGTTTATTTTCCTCTCCAAATTTCGGTATCATACAAAATCGTGACGGGGCCGTTGTTCAACAGTTCGACTTCCATATGCGCGCCGAACACGCCTTTTTCAACCTTGCGCACGCCGTTTTTCAAAAGCTCGTCGCAATACAGGTTGTAAAGTCGGTCAGCTTCACAGGGCTCCGCCGCGCCGATGAACGACGGGCGGTTGCCTTTTTTGACATCGGCGCAAAGGGTGAACTGCGAAATCGCCAAAATCTCGCCGTCAATATCCAAAACGGAACGGTTCATTTTATCGTTTTCATCGGTGAACACCCGCAAATTGGCGGTTTTGCGCGCCAAAATTTCGGCGTCGGCATCGGTATCGCCCGCCTGCACGCCGACCAAAATCATATAGCCCTCGCCCACCTTGCCGACGGTTTTGCCGTCCACGGACACCTGCGCGTGTTTGACTCGCTGAATCACTGCTTTCATCTGCTTTACCTCTCTACGCTCAGCACACCATCCACCTTTTCAATGCGCGAAATCACATTTTTCAGGTGGTCAACATTGCTGACGGTAATGGTCATATAAATGGTGCTTCTGCCGTCTTTTGCGTCGCGTGTGGAAATCTCGTTAATATTCACGCGCATATTCGCAAGTTGCACCGACACATCTGCCATAAGTCCGATGCGCGACAGCGCCGTAATTTGCAAAGACGCTTTGAATTCCTTTTTTACATCGTTATTCCAAGTCACACGCACCCAACGCTCGGGCTCAGGGCAGTTGTGTAAATCGGCAGGAACATTCGGACAGTCGCGCTTGTGCACGGAAATGCCGTGCCCACGGGTGATAAAGCCGATAATATTGTCGCCCGGTAATGGATTACAGCAACGGGAGAATTTAATCAGCACATTGTCCACGCCCTCAACCGTTACGCCGTCCTTTCCCTTCGGGCGGGCGGTTTTGACCTCGGGCAGTAATTCGGTAGTCTCTTGCGGGCGGTAATTTTTATTGTATTCCTCTTTGATATAGGGCATTAAGCGAATGACCGAAACCCCACCGAAGCCAATCGCGGCATAGAAATCGTCCACATTATCAAAGTGTTGGCGCGAAGCCAAATTCGCAATGAACTGTTCGTACTGCTCGTCGTCCAAGCGGATATAGTTGCGGCGGAACTCGCGGTCCACCTCCGCTTTGCCCTCGACAATATTTTCGTCGCGCTTTTCATTTTTAAACCACGAACGGATTTTATTGCGCGCGGAGCTGGTTTTGGCAATCGAAAGCCAGTCGCGCGAAGGACCTTTCCCCTGCTGGGAGGAAGTGAGCACCTCGACGATTTCACCGGTTTTGACCTGATAATCAATCGGCACAATGCGCCCGTCCACCTTTGCGCCGACCATTTTGTTGCCGACGGCGGTGTGAATGGCGTAGGCAAAATCAATCACCGTTGCACCGCTCGGCAGATTGATCACATCGCCGCGCGGGGTAAAGACAAACACATCTTCGGGGATTAAGTCGCTTTTAATCGCGCGCACCAATTCCTGCACATCGCCCGACTCTTTTTGGTCGTCGAGCATTTGGCGAATCCACGCCAAGCGCTCGTCCAAATTGGATTTGCCTTTTAAGCCCAATTTGTATTTCCAGTGCGCCGCGATACCGAATTCTGCGGTGCGATGCATTTCCCAAGTGCGTATCTGCACTTCAAACGGAATGCCGTCACGCCCCAAGACCGTGGTGTGCAAGGACTGGTACATATTCGGCTTCGGGGTGGAAATATAGTCCTTAAACCGACCGGGCATCGGACGGAACATATCGTGTATCACGCCTAAACAGTTGTAGCAGTCAATGACGCTGTCCACAATAATGCGAATGGCGTAAATATCATAAATCTGGTCAAAATTCTTGTTTTGCATATACATTTTGCGGTATATGCCGTGTACGCTTTTGATGCGCCCGTCAATCTGCGGATTTTTCACGACCGTCGAAATGCGTTCGCGGATTTTCTCTTTCGTCTCCTCTAAAAATTCGAGGCGCGATTTCGTCATTTGGTCGAGGGATTTTTCAATGTCGGCATAAGCAATCGGGTCTAAAAAGCGGATTGCCAAATCTTCAAGTTCCTCTTTGGCGGCGCGGATACCGAGACGGTGCGCAATCGGTGCGTAAATCTCTAACGTTTCGAGCGCTATATCGCGCTTTTTCTGCGGCGCCATATAATCGAGCGTCCGCATATTGTGCAGACGGTCGGCGAGCTTGATGATGATAACGCGAATGTCCTGATACATCGCGAGAAGCATTTTACGGATATTTTCCGCCTGAAATTCCTCTTTGGTGGCAAGCGGTACTTTGCCGAGTTTTGTCACGCCGTCCACAAGTGCGGCGACCTCGTCGCCGAATTCGCGTTTCAACTGCTCCAAGGTGACATCGGTGTCCTCTACCGTGTCGTGCAGAAGCGCCGCTTCAATGGACTGCGCGTCCATACCGAAATCCACCAAAATGTTGGCAACGGCAATCGGGTGAATGATATACGGCTGTCCCGAATAGCGAAGCTGTGCGCTGTGCACCTCCTCGGCAAGGGCATACGCCTTGTCGATTTCAGCAATTTCGGCTTTTGTGAAGCCTTTTTCTTTTTGCAGGCGCTCTTTTAAAAGGGCGTATTCTTCTTTGGGGGTTAATTCCTTCTCTTCCATCGGTTACGCTCCTTCCTTGGACAGCGTTTTGAGAATGTTTGACGCGGACAAATCCGCTTTTTGTTTGGGTTCCGTACAGGTATACGCGCCGTTTTCGTCTTGTGTGAGCAGTTGAAGCTCCGTCAGCACATCAAAGCTGACCGCCGCCGTCGCGGCATTTTTATACGGACAGCCGCTTCGCTTACAGAACACTTCCATATCAAACGGAAATTTTCCCGCGGTTTTCATAAATTTGTAAACGCCGAGCAAAAACTCCCTTGACGGCGTCAAAAATGCGGTTTCTTTTTCGCTGAGGGGGTCGCCGTGGCGGTATTTTTCGTACAGACGCATACTTTTTAAATAGTTTTCCTCGTCCGTGTCCGAAAAACGCATTTCTTTGATATGCACGGACGGCCGTATCTCCCCGCGGAACGCATTTTTTTCAATCTGCACCGCCAAATCCACGGTATCGCCGATGCGATAGGGAAATTCGCCGAGCACCGTGGAAAACAGCATCGCCGTAATCTCCGCCGCCCCTTTTTTGAGGGTTAAGCGCAGATGCTTGCCCTCGCCGACCGGCTTGACGGCACACAAGGTCAGTTTATAAAGTCCGAAGGTCGGCACGGGATTGTCACAGCCGCACGGTTCCAATGCCGAGAGGGTATCGAGCAAGGTCAAATTGATATAAGCGGGGTTTAGCTTGCAATCCAAATGTACTTGTGCAAACGGTAAGCCTGCGGTTTTGGTAAAGGTATGCAAGGCGTCACGCAAAGCAGGAATATTTTCGGTTTGGATACCTAACCCCGCCGCCCCCGGGTGGCCGCCGAAATGTGTCAACAGCACTTCGCACGATTTTAACGCGTCATACACAGAAAAGCCCGGAATACTGCGGCACGAGCCTTTGCCCGTTTCCCCGTCGGTAGCAATGACCACGGCGGGCTTGCCGTATTTGGAAGTCAGACGCGCGGCGACAATCCCGATAACGCCCGGGTGCCACCCCTCGCCCGATACGACCAAAACACTTGCATATTTCACGGCGGGGGTTTCTTCGATTTGCCGGATTGCCTCGGCGGAAATTTTCGTTTCAATCGCCTGGCGCTGTTTATTTAAACTATCGGTTTCGTTGGCAAGCTCTGCCGCATCCTGCTCGTTGTCGCAAAGCAACAGTTGCAATGCGGTTTCGGCACTGCCGATACGGCCTGCGGCATTGATACGCGGTGCCAAGGTGAACGCCACATTCGAGGCGGTTAAGGGGCGGTCTGCAACCCCCGCCACGGCTTTGAGTGCTTCCAATCCCGGGCGTGTGCCGGCATTGATACGGCGAATACCCTTTTTCACCAAGGCACGGTTTTCCCCGACCAAAGGCACCACATCGGCAAGGGTACCAATCGCCAGTAAATCGGCGTAAGACTGCAAAACCGATTCACAGTCGCCCTCCAACGCACAGACAAGCTGATACGCCACGCCAACACCCGCAAAGTCTTTAAATTCGGACGGGCAGTCTTTGCGGTGTGGATTGACAACAGCCACCGCGTCGGGCAACACTTCGCCGGGCGTATGGTGGTCGGTAATCACCATATCCACCCCGAGTTCTTTGGCAAGCGCGGCTTCTTGCAGCGCCGCAATGCCGTTATCGACCGTGACAATCAAGCTTACGCCGCTTTCCGAAAGCTCCCGCACCGCCGTGCAAGAAATTCCATACCCCTCCCGCATACGGTCGGGAATGCGGTACTCGACATTTGCCCCCTGCGACACCAAATACGAATACAAAAGCGCCGTCGAGGTCACACCGTCGGCGTCATAATCGCCGAATACGGCAATGCGTTCAAAATTTTCAACGGCAGAAGCAATGCGGTCCACCGCCTTTTCCATATCTATCAGCGTGAACGGGTCGGAAAAATCCATATCCGAGGACAAAAATGCCTCTGCCTCTGTTTCGTCGGTCAGCCCGCGGGCGGTTAAAAGCAGTGCCAAAAACGGGTCAAAGCCGCCGCTTTCGGCAAGCTGTGCCGCTGCGTCCTTATCACACGCAGACAAACACCATTGTTTTCGGCGCATATTTCCGCCCCCTTTCTGACCATAGAAATGAATAATAGAGTTATTTTAACATTTTTTTTATTCGGTTTCAACCGATATGTGCGGATTTTACAAGAGATTTCCGTTTTTTTCTATATGTGAATTTATTGACATACGAAAAAGAAAAGAGTAAAATTTATAGTTAAGTATAGCCGAATGCAATCGGGGATGATGTCTTCGGCGTTCAAAACAGAACAGGGGGATGGCAGTGAAACGTAAAAACAAAATCGGAAAACACACGATGCTTCTGATGCTCGCGGACTGTGTCATTGCCACCTGCATTTATTTCCTTATGGTCTTTTTCCATTGGAATTTTTATATGGATATGCAGTTAGCCGTTCGCCTTTGCTTGCGCATTCCGTTTATCATTCTGTTTTATGTCGGCTTCAACATTGTTTTCAAAGTGTATCAAACCATGTGGAAATATGCCGGGCTGTATGATGTTCTGCGATTCGGTTTATCTACGCTATTTGCCACCGCGGGAGTTTGGGGCTGCGACTATATCGGGATGAAAATCTGTCAGCATTTGATTGCTTCGGGCAAAGATATTCCGCTGTATTTTAATGTGCTTCCGCTTGCGGTTTATTTAGATTCGTTCCTGCTGATTACCGTCCTGTGTCTGTTACTTCGTATCTTTTACCGTTCGGCGCGGTTGTTAATCAAAGAAGGACGGCGCCACAACGGCATTCCGGAGGGGAGCGGCGTTGTACCGAAACGGATTTTGGTAGTCGGTGCCGGCAATATCGGCAACGCGCTGATTACGGAATTGCAGCTGACGGATTACCGTCTCGGCGTTCCGATAGCCATTTTAGACGATGATTCGCGTAAAATCGGTATGTCGATTTCCGGTACGCCGGTGGTCGGCACTTGTGACCAAGCGGCGGAAGCGGTCAAAAAATATGAAATTGATGTGATTTACTTCTGTATCACTGAAATTGACGAAACCCGCAAACGCGAATTGCTGGAAAAGCTTGTGGATACGGGCTGCACCGTAAAAATGGCAACCGAACACAATGAATTTACCGGTGACCGCAAATCCACCTTAAAGGCGGCGCGGCAGGTGGATATTTTGGATTTGCTTTCCCGCCCTCCGGTGGAGTTAAATCCCGATATTTGCAAATATGTCACCGACGAAGTGGTATTGGTCACGGGCGGCGGCGGTTCTATCGGTTCGGAGCTGTGCCGGCAGATTGCCAAATACGCGCCCGCCAAAATCGTGATTTTCGATATTTATGAAAACAACGCGTATGCGCTGAAAAATGCGTTAGACCGCAAATATTTCGGCACACCGCAAATTGAAATTCGCATCGGCTCCGTACGGGAAAAAGCACGGCTTCTGGAAGTGTTTGAAGAATTTCACCCAACCAGTGTTTTCCACGCCGCGGCACATAAGCATGTGCCTTTGATGGAGGACAGCCCCTACGAAGCCATCAAGAACAACATTCTCGGTACATACAACACCGCCGAGGTTTCCAATGCCTTCGGCGTACACAATTTCGTACTGCTTTCCACCGACAAGGCCGTCAACCCCACCAATGTTATGGGTGCGTCCAAGCGGTGCTGTGAACTGGTAGTACAGCATTTTGCCAAAATTTCGGAGCACACAAAGTTCGCCGCAGTGCGTTTCGGCAATGTGTTAGGCTCCAACGGCAGTGTTATCCCGCTGTTTAAAGAACAGCTTGAAAACGGCGGGCCCTTAACGGTCACCCACCCCGATATTACCCGCTACTTTATGACCATTCCCGAGGCGGCGCAGTTGGTGGTGCAGGCGGGCGGTCTTGCCAAGGGCGGCGAGATTTTTGTGCTGGATATGGGCGAGCCCGTCAAAATCGTTACGCTTGCCGAAAAGCTCATCAAGCTTTCAGGCTATGAGCCGTATGTGGATATCGATATTCAATTTACGGGGCTTCGTCCCGGCGAAAAGCTGTTTGAAGAATTGATTTTGCCGTCGGAAAAAGAGGGTATGCATAAAACGCAGAACGACAAGATTTTTGTTGCGGCACCTTATAATTTTGACGACAATTTGCTGATGGAACACATCGAAAAAATCGACTCGATGCAGCC
>JBJEPR010000128.1:0-3485 GCA_051881335.1 Candidatus Fimenecus sp.
TTGCTATTGGCGATCCTTCGCTTTGCTCAGGATGACAAATTACCCCTACAAATCCAAATTTATTGTTGCAATGGTTTCGGGGAACGGGGTGGAAAAATGAATGAATTGTGAAGGTTTTGTTAAATCTGTATTTTTAATATTGACTAACGGTCATTTTGTGCTAAAATGGTGCAGGTCTAAGAAATGACCGTTAGTCATTTTTTGGAAAATTTTACCGACGGAGGTGTAAAAATGGATAAAGTTGCACAAAAGAAAAACGAGAAGTATCAAAATCTGATTTCTGCCGCATTCGATTTGTTTGAAAACAACGGCGTTGCCGGCGTGTCGATTGATGATATTGTGAAAAAGGCGGGCGTTGCCAAAGGTACATTCTATTTGTATTTCAAGGATAAGCTCGACTTAATATCCAAACTGATTTTGAAAAAAGCGACGGAATTTTTACATTTGGATTCTGAAAATGTGCAAATTCAAAACGATACAGATTTTGACCAATGTGTTGCACGGTTTGTCAATATTCTGGTAGAATTTTTGGAGAAAAACAAAACGCTGACGCTGTTGATAGACAAAAATGTGGACATTTGCGTCAACGCGGTAATTGAAAACCGTGAGGGACCCGTCAAAGATCTATATGACAACATCCTTGCATATTTTGAAAACCGCGGATTTTCCGCGGAAGAAGTCCGTATAAAAATGTATATTTATATTGATATGATTGTCTCCTCTTGCTGTAACGCCATTTTGCGCGGCAAGCCGTATTCGTTGCAGGAAATCAAACCGCACTTATATGAAATTGTCGCGATGAGCATTTACGGTGCGGAGCAATACAGAATGAACTACGGCGCTCTGCCGCAGCATTAAAGCAGGTGAAACTATGATACAAAAGATTGCAAAGTGGGAGGCTTGTCACCCGAAAATCGTGGTCACGATTGCCGTTCTGCTTTTGGTGCCGTCCATTATCGGTTTTCTCTGCACGGGCGTCAATTACGATATTCTGTCGTATTTGCCCGAGGATTTGGAGTCCGTGCAAGGCAACCAGGTGTTGGACCAAACCTTTCATAACGCGGGTATGTCCATAGTCATTGTAGAGGATATGCCGACCAAATACACAAAAGCCTTGAAAGAAGAAATCGCCAAGGTTGAGGGCGTCAGCACGGTGCTTTGGGTAGATGATTTGGCAGGGTCCACAACACCGGTGGAAGCGCTACCCGATATGATTCGGGATGTGTTTTACAGCGCAGACGGTGACAAAACGATGATGCTGGTGCAGTATGACAGCACGGATTCCACGGATGATATTTTAAACGCCGTCAAGCAAATCAAAAAGCTCTGTAACGAAAAGACCTTTATCAGCGGGATGTCCGCCATTACGGAGGATACAAAGGAAATCGCCGATAAGCAAGCGCCCGTTTATGTGGCGGTTGCCGTGCTTTTGGCACTCGCAATTATGTCCTTGATGATGGAATCGTGGATTTTGCCGTTGGTCATTTTAATGGCGCTGGGTATGGCAATTCTCTACAATATGGGTACAAACTTCTTCTTAGGGGAGATTTCGTTTATTACACAAGCGATTGCGGCTGTATTACAGTTGGGCGTAACGATGGATTACTCCATATTTTTAATGGACCGCTACACCGAGGAGCGCGCAAAATATGCTGACCGCACGGACGCGATGGCGGTGGCGGTTTCCAAATCCTTTACCGCACTCATCGGCAGTTCGTTAACAACCGTATTCGGCTTCGTTGCGCTGTGCTTTATGCAGCTGGGCCTGGGTTTTGACCTCGGTTTTGTTATGGCGAAAGGCGTTGTATTCGGGATTTTGACCGTGATTTTGGTGCTGCCCGAATTGATTTTGCTGTTTGAAGAACACATCAACAAATATAAACACCGCAGTATTATCCCCTCTTTTAAAGGTGTAAACCGGTTCATATTCAAGCATAAAAAGGTGTTTGCCGTTCTGTTTGTGCTTTTGTTAATCCCGAGCTACATGGTGCAAAACAATGCAGATGTCTATTATAATATGGATAAGGCTCTGCCCGACCATTTGATTTCCATTCAGGGCTTAAACACCTTAAAGCAAGACTTTAATATGGCAACTACACAGTTTGTAATTGTAGACGATACCATTCCCGCCGGCAAACTGATGCAAATGGAAGACGAAATTGAAAATTTGGACGGGATTGCCTCGGTGCTTGCCTACAACACCATTTTAGGGCCTGCTATCCCTGACGACATTATGCCGGACGCGGTTTTGGAAATTTGCAAAAAAGACGGCCAGCAAATGATTATGGTCAACTCCGAATACGGTGCGGCAACGGACGAATTGAATGCACAGCTTACACAAATGGAGCAAATCGTAAAACGCTACGATGAAAATGCATTGGTTACGGGCGAAGGCGCGCTGACCAAGGATTTGATTACCACAACTGACCGTGACTTTGTGGTCACCAGTATTCTGTCGATCGCGGCCATCTTCATTTTGATTGCCATATGCTTCAAATCCGTTTCCCTGCCAATCCTTTTGGTGCTTTCCATTGAGCTTGCCATTTGGATTAACCTCTCTTTTGCGACGCTGATGGGCACGGAAATTTCGTTTGTTTCGCCGACAGTCATCAACTGCGTACAACTTGGTGCAACAGTGGACTACGCCATTCTGTTAACCACGCGTTTCCGTGAGGAATTACAGCTCGGGCGGCCGAAAAAAGACGCCATCTTAAACGCGATGGACGCGGCGGAACGCTCTATTTTGCAAAGTGCGTCCGTGTTCTTCGCCGCCACCTTCGGGGTGTATATGATTTGTGACATTTCCTTGATTAAAGGTATTTGTGCACTTCTTGCCCGCGGCTCGGTTATCAGCGCACTTGTAATTGTATTCTTTTTAAGTCCGCTTTTGTATTTGTGCGAGGGCGTTATCAACAAAACCACATTCAGTTGGCGGGAAAACAAAAAATTCCAATTCAAGCGAAACAAATCCAAACAAAATCAAAGTGAGGTGCGTGAAGATGCGTAAACAAATATGGATAAAAGCCGTCAGCGGCATACTTGCAGGTGCTCTGCTTTGCACATCTTTTGCAGGCTGTCAGAAAAAAACGGTAATGGAAAATCAGATTTTAGATGTGGAACTCAACGGCACCGAATATGTGCAGACGGAATATTCCACGATGGCAGAGAGTGCCAAAAAAGAGGAAACTGTATATATCAATGCAAAGCCGGACGGCACAATCTACAATGTGCAGGTTACGGATTGGCTGCATACCGATACCCCGCAGGTGCGCTTGCAGGACATCAGTAACTTGACGGAAATTCAAAATGTGAAAACCCTGACACAGCCCGTAGTCAAAGACGGCGCGCTGTATTGGGATATGGACACCACAGACCTGTATTACAGCGGGATATCCGACGCACAGCCGCCTATCACCTTTTCCATCCGCTACTTCTTAAACGGGGAGGAAAAAACCGCCGAGGAAATCGCGGGGCAAAAGGGCAAT
>JBJEPR010000129.1:0-3357 GCA_051881335.1 Candidatus Fimenecus sp.
TTGAATATCAAAGCATATGATATTTACGGTCTTTCCGAAATTGCAGGTCCGGGCGTTTCCTATGAATGCTCCGAACAAACGGGTATGCATATTTGCGAAGATTACTTCTATCCCGAAGTTGTAGACCCCGATACCCTAGAGCCGTTGCCCGACGGCAAATTCGGCGAGTTGGTGTTCACCTGTATCGGTAAAGAGGCGTTGCCGCTTGTACGGTACAGAACACGCGATATTACTGCGCTTTCACACGAAAAATGCGCTTGCGGCAGAACGCTTGTAAAAATGCTAAAACCCAAGGGCAGAAGTGACGATATGCTGATTATTCGCGGCGTTAATGTGTTCCCGTCGCAGGTGGAGCATGTTATTTTGTCACTCGGTATGGAGCCGAACTATCAAATTGTGGTTGACCGCGTGAACAATCTGGATGTGATGACTGTAAAAATTGAGATGTCCGACGCTCTTCTTTCCGACTCGGTTCGTGAAGTGGAAAATCAGGAAAATCGCATCAAAGCCGCTATGCAGGCAACGCTTGGTGTATCCGCTAAAATCAAATTGGTTGAACCGCGTTCACTGCCGCGTTCGGAGGGTAAGGCGGTCCGCGTGATTGATAATCGTCATATTTAAGGAGGTATTTTTATGGCAATTCAGCAAATTTCCGTCTTCGTGGAGAATAAACCCGGCAGATTGGCAGACATTACCGCTTTTTTAGCAGACGGCGGCGTCGGTATTCGTGCATTTTCGATTGCAGATACAACCGATTTCGGTATTTTGCGTCTGATTGTATCTGACACCGAAAAAGCGGCGCAGGTGTTAAAGGCGGCGGGCGTAGCGGTATCTATTACCGAGGTTGTCGGTATTTCTATACCGGATGTAACCGGATCGTTTGCAAATGTCGTAAAAGTATTGGCAGATGCAGGCGAAAATGTGGAATATGCGTATGCGTTTTTAACCCCCGAGGTAGGGCACGCTTATGTGATTGTGCGCGTCAAGGATAACGAGAAAGCGTCGGCAGTGCTCACTGCGAACGGGATTGCCGTCATTGACGAAAGCGCCATCCTGTAAACGAATTTTAGGAAAAGGTCGGCTTACGCCGACCTTTTTTCTGTGTTTTGATTTACTTTTTTTTGTAGCTGTGCTAAAATATTTAGTTGAATTTACAACAAGGAGGTGCGTCGGGTGATAGGCAAAACCGTCGGCATAGATTTCGGCTCTACTTCTACGATTATGTATGTCGAGGGAAAGGGCATTATCCTCGACGAGCCGACTATGATTGCTGTAGATGTGGAAACAGGCGTACCCATAGCCATTGGGAATACGGCCTATACCATTAACGGCAGAACCGATGAAACCATTGCAGTGATTAGTCCTGTGCAGAACGGTATTATTTCGGATTATACGCACGCGGAACATATTTTACGCTATTATTTTCAGCGCCTTTGCGGCAACAGTATTTTTAAACCGAATGTGGTATTGACTGTGCCGAGCGGTGCTACGAATTTAGAGAAGCATACCTTTTTAGAGGTTGCTATGCGTGCGGGCGCGGGCAGAGTTTGTTTAATTGAGGAATCGCTGGCGTCAGCAATCGGCGTCGGTTTTGAAAGTAATTCTTTTACCGGCAGATTTATTGTGAACATCGGCGGCGGTGCTGTGGATATTTCCGTTGTGACGATGGGAAGTCTTGCTGTGTCGAAATCTGTCAAAATCGGCGGAAAATCCATTGATGACGCAATTACGCGGTATTTACGCAAGGAACGGGATATTTTGGTTGGACCGCAAACCGCTGAGCGTTTAAAAATTTGTCTCGGCAGCGCCGTACCGCGCAAAGAAGAAATTGCAATGATTGCAAACGGCAAAAGCGGCCTTGACAATATGCCGATGTCCTTTGAGGTGACCTCTACCGAGCTTTTCCCTTGCATTAAAGAGCAGTTAGACCAAATGGTGCGCGGTATTAAGTCCGTTTTAGAAATTACCCCGCCGGAGTTGGTTGGCGATATTTCCGAAAACGGCATTGTCCTAACAGGCGGCACTTCACTATTGTACGGTATGAAAAAAATGCTGGAGGCTGAAACCGGCATAGAGGTGCTCTTGGTCAAAGACCCGCTTTACAGCTGTGTTTCCGGTGCGGCGGCAATCGTGAAAGATTTAGATTTTTTATCGGAAAACGGATATACCTTCCAAACTGTGCAGGGGTTAAGTTGAGGTTTAATATATATTTTATCTTTGCGATGCATAGTTGTCGAAACCGGAAGGGAATGCCTTCCGGTTTTTGCTTTTTACAGGGTTTCCGATTTTGTTTGTATCTATAGTCTGCCTTTAGGCAGACGGTTTAAAATCATACTTCTAAGGAGGTATACCTATGCGTATTTTGGTCGCAGAAGACGATACCAGATTATTAAAATCGCTTATGCACATTTTAGAAACCAATCATTACAGCGTGGACGGTGTCTCAAATGGAAATGATGCATTTTTGCTTGCTGTGTCAGGGGAGTATGACGGTTTAGTTTTGGATATTATGATGCCCGAAAAAGACGGCTTGACTGTGTTAAAAGAACTTCGCGAAAAAGGCATTACAACGCCTGCACTTTTTTTAACGGCGCGCACGGAGGTGGAACAACGCGTCGAGGGGCTGGATGCCGGTGCGGACGATTATTTGCCGAAACCGTTTAAAACAACAGAGTTGTTGGCAAGGATTAGGGCTATGTTGCGGCGAAAAGAACATTATACCCCGGCTATGCTTTGTGTCGGCGGTTTAACATTAAATCTCTCTACCTATATGGTTCAAGTTGAAGACAAAACACAACCATTAAGCTGTAAAGAATTTCAAGTGTTGGAAATGTTGATGGAAAAACCAAATATGATTGTTACGATTGATGCGTTTATAACACACATTTGGGGTTGGGATGCGACTGTGGATACCAGTGTTGTCTGGGTACATATTTCCAATCTTCGAAAAAAATTGGACGCCATCCATTCTCCGATGACAATACGGTTTGTGCGGGGTGCCGGGTACATTTTGGAGGAAAGAAAATGATATACAGCCTGCAAAAAAAGTTTATTAAAATCTGCGGGATAGCGCTTTCGGCAGTGTTGGTGATTATATTTGTACTGATTGCCGTATTCAGCCGAACACAGCTCAACGGCGTAATGGACCAGTTAACGGACAGAATTTCCTCTAACGGCGGGCGCTTTCCGAATAAAATCGATACCGAGCATCGAATTGATGACCGCCGAATTTCCGGTTTTATTACGGAGGAAACGAAGTACAGTACGCGTTATTTTACCGTGACAACTGACCGAGAGGGAAATTTGCTTTCGGTAAATACGGAATTTATATCGTCTGTCACACAAGAGGAGGCAGCG
>JBJEPR010000130.1:0-15087 GCA_051881335.1 Candidatus Fimenecus sp.
ACTCGAACCCCGGACCGTCCGGTTATGAGCCGGATGCTCTAACCAACTGAGCTAATGGCCCATATCGAAGTTGCTTTGATATTATATAATCAAACACCTTGCTTGTCAAGATTTTTTCGGCAATTCTGCAAAAAATTTGAAAAACACCATTGTTCGCTTATGAAATCGAAGTCTTGCACGGTGAATATGTATTGCCGTATCTAAATTATATGTGCGGTAGGGTGGGGGCTTGCTCCCGCCGTTCTACTCCAACAGCACATATGTTGAAAGGGGTTTATCAGAGGTTAGACATATAAATTGTCAGAGTATTGGTTGGCGGTGTCTTGCGAACTAGTTTAGTAAAATGTTATATTCTATTACAATAAGCGGGTTATCGCTTTCAGTAATTTTACAGTTTGATTATGACTTTTCTTATAATTTACATGGTTACGGTATTCCACTTTCCAAACATACGCATCAATAATCGCATAGAGCAATTGATAAAACAGTAACTTTATTTCTTGGTTGTTCGATATTTTGATTTCACCGTATCCGCACAAAAAATGCTTGTTTATCATCCAAGGGGAGGATAAGTCGATATCAGGGTCACCGAATAAGCAACGGTCTGTGTCGATAATCGCCGCGATATGTGTTTGATTGCGGTCAATCATAATATTTCCTGCCCATAAATCCGCATGTACTAGATACGGCGTTTTCACAGTGTCAAAATATGGCTTCCCGTTATCAAACAGAAATTCTATTTTTGAAAAGCAGTTGGGCGTAAACACTTTATTTTCAATGCATGCATATTTTAACTCTTGTATCTCGTTAAGAATAAAATCTGCCCATGTAGAAAATGTAACGCCTCGAAAAGAATCGGCAATACGCCCGAAATATTCTCCTTTGATTTGATGGACTTTCTTTGTCATTTCTCCTGCTTGTGTATACAAATGCGGTAGATTTTTCCGCTTTATACACTTGCTGGACAACACTGTGCCGTCAATATATTCAAAAACAATATAATCTCTGTTTAATACCGTTCTTGAGAAATCGGATGCTGTCGGACGATTTGTGGGAATGTTCTCTTTTTTTAATAACTCGCATACATATAATTCCGCTTCGGCCAAATGCTGCTCGAATGGTAAAAGTACATCCTGTCGCACAGGACCGATACGCAATATATATTTCTTTTTCGTTGTTTTTAATTGAATACAGTATGTGGTATTAAACATTCCGCCGTTGATAATTTTATATCTTTCCACATCGGATAAAAAGTATTTATTAGAAATTGTATTGATTTCCTCTTCTGAAATTGTTTGAAATAAAAGCGATTTATTTTTCATAATCAAACCTCGTTATACGGTGAACTTTCACAGGCTTTGGGCGTTTACAGCACTTGCAAAAATGCTCCAATTCACTTTAACAGTAGAATATTTTGCTGTATGCAACTTTGAACGGTTACGATTCTTTTCGTTACACGCTTATACTATACCGCTTCCCCGCCGCAACGGAAAAAGTAATAACTCCATTTCCCTCAATTTCAAAATCGAGCGCTTCTCCGTTACACTCGACGCGCGGTGTACCGTGTGCGGGCAGAGCAATTTTGCACAGCGTATCCACTTTCGCCGTAACAGTCATGCTTTGTAAACGGCAGTTTTGCCACGCCATATCCACCGTAAACCCGCCTCGGGCGCAAAGCCCGCTGACCGCGCCGTTTTTCCAAGCATTCGGTAAGGCGGGGAGGGGACGCAAAAATCCCTCGTGGCTTTGCAACAGCATTTCGCAAACACCTGCCGTGCCGCCGAAATTGCCATCGATTTGAAACGGTGGGTGTGCGTCCCAAAGGTTGGGCATCGTGCCTTTTTTCAAAAGCATTTTATAGAGTTTGTAAGTGTGCGCGCCGTCACCAATACGCGCCCAAGCGTTTAAGCGGTGTGCCATTGCCCAGCCTGTGGAACGGTCACCGCGTAGTTTTAATGTTTTCTTCGCCGCCGCCAGCGTTTCAGGGGTTTGCGAAGTAATCAGCGTACCGGGATACAGCCCAACCAACTGCGAAATATGGCGGTGATGCCATTCACCGATTTCCCCATAACGGTTTTCCTCACGGTATTCCTTGATTTGCCCCGATTTGCCGATTTGTACGGGGTCTAATTTTTCGATTTGTTCCCGCAATGTGTGTATGATAGGTTCATCAATGCCGAGAAGTTCCGCCGCCCGTAAGGTGTCCTTGGCATTTTCGTAAATCAACTGTTGGTCAAAGGCACAGCCAACGGTTTGGTAGTATTTTTTTCCCTTTTCCTGCTCGGGTGAAGCGGACGGTGACGCAAGAAACTTCCCATCTTGTTCAATCAATACTTTAGAAAGAAATTTGGCCATACCCGAAAGGGCGGGGTAGGTGTGCTTTTCTAAAATTTCGCGGTCTTGCGTAAAGGCGTAGTACTCCCAAAATAAAATTGCTGTAAACGCGCCTGTGCCGGGGCCGGAATGTCCAAACCCACCGACACGCTCTAAATCATACGGCCAAACTCCCGTGGCGAGCGTCCAGCCGTTTTCGCCCGTGCCCGAGAGCACGCGCAGGGGGTTATCCGCCTTTTCAAGATATTCGTCCGCATTGCGCTCGGCGGCTTTGCGGAAGGCTTCGTTAAAATCGCAGTAAGACTCAAACAATTCTGCAAGATTGGCGCTGAATACAGGCCAATAGTTCATTTGTTGATTGATATTGTGCCAATATCCCGCACTCCACGGTGCGTTTTTGTGCACATTCCAAACGCCTTGTAAATTGGGCGGTAAACAGCCCTTGCGCGAGGACGCAATCATCAAATATCTGCCAAACTGAAAATACAGCGTTTCCAAATAGCGGCTTTTTATGCCATGCTGATATCGCTTTAACAGCACATCGGTTGGCATTTTAGGCTTTTTTGTATTTAAGTCGAGGTGCACACGGCAAAACAGCGATTGGTAATCGGCAAGATGAGTTTGTAACAGAGTTTCAAAACGCTTCTCTGCCGCACGGTTGACAATATCTAACACTTTTTCATATGGATTTTCGTCTCTGTCGAGTTTTTCGCTTGCAGGCTTTAAAAACACCTCTTCGGTCATATGATAATTTGTGCCGACGGCTAAAAGCACCGTGGCGCTGTCGGCATTTTGTACCTGTATTCCGTTTTCTTTCGATGTAACCGTGCCGCCGACAGTCAGTACACGATAAATTCCGCAAAAGCGGATGCCGTAGTAGTCCATTATACCGGAAAGTACCAAATCATTCCCCGATACCGTAACTTCTCCGTGCTTGCCCATACCGTCGCCCGGTTCGTTGCAATAATCCCCGCAGTAGGGGATTTCGGGCGCAATCATAAAGGAAATGTTGTTCGGTTTGTCCGCCGTAAAGTGCATGACCAATACTTTGTCGGGGTAACTTGCAAAATAGGTGCGGCGATATTTCACCTCGTCCACCGAGTAGGAAACTTCGGCAGTTGCCGTGTCCAACGAAAGACTGCGGCGATAGTTTGTGCATACTTTGTGTGGGAATGTAATATAAGTTTCAGCAAAGTTGTTCAGTCCCGGGCGAAATGGATTGCACAGGCTGTTTTCCGTGATTTGTATGCGCTCTTTTTCGACACCGCCGAATACCACCGCGCCGAGATACCCGTTCCCCAAAGGTAACCCGTATCGTTCCCACCCCGTGTCCGAATCCGGCGCAGGCTGTCTGTACCATAATTCTAAATCGGGTTGTGCGGCAGTGCTGATTGCAGATGCTTCCATTTTCGTTCCCTCGCTGTAAACAGAAAGTTTTTTTCAGTGTACCATATTTTGAAATTCCCCGCAAGATGTGTACCGAAATCCCAATGCACCGAAAAACTCTACGAACCGTCGATTGTGCATTGCTTCTCTTTGCGGTATACTGTGAACAGAAAGGAGATTTTATATGGACAGTCAAAAAATCGGCAGTTTGATTTACAACTTGCGCAAAGAACAGCATCTTACCCAAGCGCAGCTGGCGGAAAAATTGCAAATTAGCGACAAAACCGTTTCCAAATGGGAGCGCGGAAAAGGCGCGCCCGATGTTTCGTTGCTTGCGGATTTGTCCGTGGTATTTCAAGTGGATTTGGAAAAGTTGCTCGCAGGGGAATTGGAACCCAATCAACCTGTTATCGGTAATATGCGAAAAATGCATTTTTATGTTTGCCCGATTTGCGGAAATTTGCTTTTCTCTGTCGGCGAAGCGGCACCGTGCTGTTGCGGCAAGAAATTGAACGCCTTAAAACCGCAAAGGGCAGAAGAAGACGAGAAACTGACCGTGGAAATCCTTGAAAATGAATACTGCATATCGTCTGCGCACGAAATGCAAAAATCACATTTCATTTCATTTGTCGCTTTTTTAAACGGGGATACCGTTGTGGTGCGAAAACAGTATCCCGAATGGGATTTGCAAACGCGATTGCCTTTTTTCGCACACGGTACTTTGCTTTGGTATTGCACGCGCCACGGGTTGTTTTACCAAACCGTGTGATAGCACAAAAAACCGCCCGCAATGCAGTTTTTACATTGCGGGCGGTCATTATGTTATATGGTTGCAAATACGCTGCTTACAGAAGCGACTCGTACAGCGCTTTGATTTCGGCAACGCTGGTTTCTCTCGGGTTACCCGGACGGCAAGCGTCGTCATACGCAGATTGTGCCAAGAAATCAAGGTCTTCTCTCTTGACGATTTCTTTGAGATCAGCGGGAATGCCGACATCTTTCGACAACTGCTTTACAGCGTCAATCGCGGCTTTGCGCGCATCTTCAAGCGACATAGCGTCAACACCCTCTACGCCCATTGCCTTTGCAATATCTCTGTATTTTTCACCGGTTGCAGGTGCATTGTATTCCATAACCGTCGGCAAAATAATTGCGTTTGCAACACCGTGCGGGGTGTCATACAACGCGCCGAGCGGATGTGCCATCGAGTGCACAATACCAAGCCCCACATTCGAGAAGCCCATACCGGCAATATATTGACCGAGCGCCATACCTTCTCTGCCTTCGGGCGTATTTGCGACAGCGCCACGCAGGTTTTTGGAAATGATTTCAATGGCTTTCAGGTGGAACATATCGGAAAGCTCCCAAGCGCCTGCTGTGATGTAGCCTTCAATCGCGTGGGTGAGCGCATCCATACCGGTTGCGGCGGTCAAGCCTTTGGGCATACTGGACATCATATCGGGGTCAACAACGGCAACCACGGGAATGTCGTGCACATCTACACAAACCATTTTGCGGTTTTTCTCTGCGTCGGTAATGACATAGTTGATGGTGACTTCCGCCGCGGTGCCTGCCGTGGTGGGAACGGCGATAATCGGTACGCATTTATTCTTGGTCGGTGCCACGCCTTCAAGACTTCTGATGTCATAAAATTCGGGGTTTGCCACAACAATGCCGATGGCTTTTGCGGTGTCCATCGAACTGCCGCCGCCGATGGCGATTAAGTAATCCGCGCCTGAAGCCTTAAATTCATCTACGCCGTGCTGGCAGTTTTCAATGGTCGGATTCGGTTTAATGTCGGAATAAATTTGATATGCCAAGTTTTTTGCGTCCAAAACATCGGTGACCTTTTTGGTGACGCCGAACTTGATAAGGTCAGGGTCGGAGCAAACGAACGCCTTTTTAAAGCCGCGTGCAATCGCTTCGTCGGCAATGCTCTGAATGGCGCCTTTGCCGTGATAAGAAGTTTCGTTGAGTACAAATCTGTTTGCCATTTTGATACACTCCTTTTTTCTTTTGCGAATGTCTTTCGCAAGTTCGATACTATTTTAACAAACTCTTTGTGAAAAAACAACCCGTTCTTTGTGAATAAACTGTTATTTTTTAACTGATTTTTCTAAATATAGGATAAACTGTGAAAAAGGGGATTGACGGACGGATAAAAAACTGTTATACTTCCAATAGTGTATCAAATGAGACAGTTTGGAGGGCGTTTTTTGACAGAATCGGACAAGAAACTCTGCTTGTATGTCTTATCGCAGACCGATATATTCTCTGCGGCGGATATGGTTGCTTTGGAACGGTTGCTTTGTACTGCGGCAAGGGTGGTTTCTTTTGCAAAGGAGGAAGTGCTCTATTCGCCCGAAAGCATTGAGAAATGTATCGGTGTACTCTTGCAAGGCGAGGCGCGTGTAGAAAAGGATTACCTAACGGTAAGTGTATTGAAAACAGGCGGCCTGTTCGGCGCTGTTACCCTTTACAATGCGGCAGAGCGGTTTGTAAATACCGTCGTGGCAAAAACGGCGTGTAAAGTTGTCTTTCTGCAAAAAGACGGTATCGACTGTTTCCTTGAAAATAATCCGACATTCGCCAAAAACTATATCGGATATCTTTCAAAACGGATATACTTTCTCAATGAAAAAATCGAAGCGTATACCGCCCCGAACGGCGAGGAAAAGCTGTTACACTACTTAAAAAGTATCAGCAATACAAGCGGCGTGATAGAGCGTGTGTGCGTGTCGGAATTGGCAAGGCAAATCAATGTCAGCCGTGCGGGTATTTACCGTGCGCTTGAACAGCTTTCGGCAGACGGAAAACTTCTGTACGGCGACAAAAAAATAACAATACTTTAAGGAGCAGAACAATGAAAAAAGGAATTTCACTTCTGTTGGCAGTGCTTTTGGTGCTGTCGCTCGCCGCGTGCGGGGCAAATGAGGACACAGTGCCTGAAGCAAAGACGGCTGTCCGTATGGCAATCTTAAAAGGACCGACCGGTATCGGTACAGCAAAGCTGTGGGCAGATGACGATGCAGACAAAACAACAAACGATTATACTGTGACACTGTGTACCGACCCGACCGATGTCGTCAGCGGTATGGTTGCGGACAATTTTGACATCGCGGCAGTTCCGCTGAATATGGCTTCCGTGCTTTACAACAAGCTGAATGGCGGCGTGCAGATGTTGGCCATAAACACACTCGGTACGCTCTATTTGCTGTCTACGCAGGACCTTGCCGATATCTCCGCGTTAGAGGGCAAAACCATTGTGACCGCAGGGCAGGGGGCGACACCCGAATATGTGCTCAATTATTTGCTTGAGAAAAACGGACTGACCGATAAAGTCACCGTAGAATTCAAATCGGAGCACGCCGAAGTTGCAACACTTGCCGCGGCGGCGGGTGCAGAGGACCAAACCATTTATATGCTTCCCGAACCGAATGTCACCTCAGCGTTAATGCAAAATCAAGAACTGAAAAATGTTTTGGATGTTTCCGCGGCATTTGAAAGTGCTTCGGGGGTTTCTTTGGCAATGGGTTGTATTGTTGCCAAAAAAGAGTATGTTGAACAAAATAAAGCTGCGATTGATGCGTTCTTAGCAGAATATAAGGCTTCGGTGGAATATACCGAAACCAATTTGGACGACACGGCAACGCTTTGTGAAACCTATGGGATTATTCCGAAGGCAGCTGTGGCAAAACAGGCAATTCCGCGTTGCAGCATCACCTTTGTTGCCGGTGCCGATATGCAGACAATTGCTACGGAAAATCTAAATGTTTTACTGGCGGCAAACCCGCAGTCCATCGGCGGCAAGCTGCCTGCAGATGATTTCTGGTATGGTGTTTAAGGGTAAGCAAAAAACGCAATACAAAAAAGCGGCACGGATACTGGTTTCGGTATCCGTGTGGCTGTGTTTATGGCAGATACTTTATTTATGGATTGGTAAAGATGTTTTGTTCGCATCTCCTTTGGCGGTCGGAAAGCGCTTGGTCGAACTGCTCTGCACAGCGGATTTTTGGGTGAAAACCGGCGCAACGCTTTTGGGCATTACCGAGGGGTATCTGCTCGGTGCGGCGGCGGGTGTTTTATTAGCGGTGGTCACCTCGCTTTCCGAATGGCTGTACGCGATTTTTCGGCCGATGCTGACGGTGATTAAAAGTACGCCCGTGGTGTCCTTTATTATTTTAGCCCTTGTGTGGATGGAGAAATCCAATGTGCCTGTATTTATTTCCTTTTTGATGGTCACCCCGCTTGTCTGGGCAAATTTGGCCGGCGGCATTCGGGAAACGGACCGCAATTTACTGGAAATGGCGCACGCATACGGGTTCTCCAAGCGGCAAATTGTGCAAAAAATTTATATTCCGAGCGTAATGCCGTCTCTCTTGACAGCATTGACTACCGCCATCGGCTTTGCATGGAAAGCAGGCATTGCCGCTGAGGTTATCAGCACACCGCGCAATTCCATCGGGGCACAACTCTATAATGCCAAAGTGTATCTCGAAACCGTAGACTTGTTTGCGTGGACGGTTGTCGTCATTTTATTGAGCATGCTGTTTGAAAAACTGATTGTATATGCCGTCGGGAAAATCGGCAGTGCGACGAGAGGGGGCGCGGCAAAATGACGGTAGTATTCGACAAAGTTTCTAAGTCTTTTGACGAAAAACAGGTGCTTTCAAATTTTTCTTATACGCTTTCTTTACAAGGAATTACCGCGTTAATGGGACCGTCCGGGTGCGGAAAAACGACGCTCCTGCGCTTGCTGTGCGGCTTGGAAACGCCTGACAGCGGCAAAATATCGGGTATACCTGAAACCTATACCTTTTTGTTTCAGGAAAACCGCTTGCTGCCGTGGGCGTCCGCTCTTGAAAATGTTGCTTTGGTCAGTGATACGCAAACCGCTGAAAATATTTTATGCAAAGTCGGGTTGGCACAGGAACTGCAAGCCTTACCTTCGGCGCTATCGGGCGGTATGCAAAGAAGGGTGGCATTGGCGCGCGCGCTCGCACACAAAAGTCCCGTTTTGCTCTTAGATGAGCCGTTTAAAGGGTTAGATGCAGACCTTTGTCGGGAAATGATTGCTTTGCTCCGACAAGAAGCTGAAAAACGGCCGATTTTGCTTGTAACACACATCTTGCAGGAGGCGGAACTGGCGAAGGCAACCGTCATCAATTTGCATACTATACAAAAAAATATGTGAGAATTCGGCACAATTTGTGACAAACGCGAAAAAATCGTGTATGATATTGTCATTAACTGTCGAAAGGTGTGACAACAATGGACGAAAACGCAAAGCGAAAACGGTCTATTGCTGTCACATTATTTTTGTCCTGTTTGTTCCTGATTGCCTCTTTCGGCTTACAGGTACAGACCAAAAATACTTTGAATGCGCTTGCCGCTGTCTCGGTAACTGCACAGCAGACGGTGCACATAAATACAACTGCGGTGCAGTTAACGGCCCCACTGTCCGTTCCTGAAACGGAAGCGGTTATCGCACAAATTGAAAATACAGAACCTGTTTCGGAAAAAGTCACCGCTGCAAAGCAGACGAATACCACCAAATCGACAAAAGAAACCACACAGACGCCCACCGAAAAGAATACGGAAATCAGTCAAATTCTGATTGTGAATACCAATACAAAGAAAATCCACAGCCCTGACTGTTCCTATGCACAAAACATCAAAGCAGAAAACCGTGCGCAAATCAGTCGGGACGAACTGTCTGCATATGAGCAAAACGGATATACGCTTTGCGGGCACTGTAAGGGGTGTGCAAAATGAAGTCTGCTAAAGAGAATAAACAGCGAGCACGCCACGCTTGGAATACGGATAAACTGCTGTGGTCTCTTTGTGTTCTGCTTTTGGCATTCAGCGCTGTTTCGTTATGGAATGCCTATCGCCTAAACCGCACGGCAAACGAGCTTTTGCGCTCTGCGACAGCTGTACCGCCGACGATTGTATGGTATGAAGAAGTCGAAACGCCGGAAACGAATATCCTGCCTGAAGCGACGGCGTCAGCGTCCGCACAACCCACGGTTGCGCAAACAGCCGAAACGGCCTATGTTTTAAATACAAATTCTAAAAAAATTCATTCGCCGACCTGCCGATATGCCGCGTCTATGCAAGAGACGAACAAACAGGTGGTTACCGACAAAACCTTGGAGGAGCTTTTAAACGAAGGGTACAGCATATGCTCCGTCTGTAACGCAGAATAGGGGTTTGCCCGTCATTTTGCCGAATTTTTCGAGGCATAATTTCAGCGAAAAAACACGATGGAATCTACCGAATGCCCAAAAAAGTTTTTATTTTTTGGGCAAAATGCAAACAAAATTTTGAAAATATCAAAAAAATCCCTTGCAAAAATCACAAACATTGTGTAAAATACATAGTAAATGAATTGGCATATTGTATAAAACTACTATCGGAGGGATGAGCCTATGTCCAACAGACTCTTTCAGGCAATCGTTCATCAAATGACGGATGCGGTGGACAGAACCATCGGCGTGATTGACGAATCCGGCACGATCATTTCCTGCAGTGAACTCGGCAGAATCGGTGAGGTGCTTTCTCCAGAGGTGAACGCGGTATTTCAGAGCACAGAGCCTTTGACGGTAGGCGGATTTGCCTATAAGGCGTTTGGTTCGCATATGCATCCCGAATACGCAGTGTTTGTGGAAGGGGAGGATGAGCTCGCCCAAAAATATACTGCGATTATGTCGGTGTCGCTTGCCGGTATCAAGCAGTATTATGATGAAAAATATGACCGCGGCAATTTTATTAAAAACATTATTTTGGACAATATTCTGCCCGGTGATATTTATTTGAAAGCGCGCGAACTGCGGTTTAACAACGATGTGAGCCGCGTTGTCATTTTGATTCGCATTACCGAGCATGTGGATATTTCCGTATTTGATGTCATTCAGAATTTGTTCCCTGATAAAAATAAAGATTTTGTCATCAATCTGAATGAAACCGATATTGCGCTGATTAAAGAAGTGAAGCCCAATATTGACACCAAAGACCTTGAAAAACTGGCGCGCTCCATTTCCGACAGCCTCGGCGCAGAGTTCTATTCCCATGTTTTGGTCGGTATCGGTACGACGGTTGAGGGCATTAAGGACTTGGCGCGCTCATTCCGCGAAGCACAGGTTGCCTTGGAAGTCGGCAAGGTGTTTGATACCGAAAAAACGATTGTCAGCTACGATAATCTCGGCATAGCCCGTTTAATTTATCAACTGCCGACAACGCTTTGCGAAATGTTCTTAAAAGAGGTGTTTAAACGCGGGTCGATTGACTCGTTGGATCAGGAAACCCTCTTTACCATTCAAAAGTTCTTCGAAAACAACCTGAATGTCTCCGAGACCTCCAGAAAACTGTTCGTCCACAGAAACACGCTGGTCTATCGTTTGGAAAAAATCAAAAAACTCACGGGCTTAGATCTGCGCGAGTTTGACGATGCGATTGTGTTCAAAGTGGCGTTGATGGTCAAAAAGTATTTGGATTCCAACCCTGTGAAGTATTAAAACATACAATTTGTGCCGTTCGTTTGCAATTTGTTCACAAAATATTGCGGTTTTTCTGTGAAAGTTGCACAGTTGATGCGCTTGTTTTTGTGAAAAGTACAGAATTCTTGTAAACACGCATAAAACGGTTACAAAATCAACAATTTTATGTTATAATGTTAGGCGGTAGAATTTCGCGTGTGCGAATTTTTACCGCCGATTTTTTCGTGAATGCAAGCAACTTTTGATAGATTGTGTGATGGATGGAAAGACAAGGAAGGTAGCAAACAGTGATTGAATTCAAAAATGTTTCCAAAACATATGACAACGGCACTGAGGCGCTCCGCAATGTCAGTATCCGCATTGAGGACGGCGAGTTCGTATTTATCGTCGGTTCTTCGGGCGCGGGGAAAAGTACTTTTTTAAAGCTGATTATGCGGGAACAAGTTGCCAACAGCGGTACGGTGCAGATTAACGGGTTTAACTTAAACACAATGAAGAAAAAGGATATACCGATGCTTCGCCGTACAATGGGTATTGTGTTTCAGGACTTCCGCTTAATTCCCACAATGACCGTGTTTGATAATGTGGCGTTTGCTATGCGCGTAATCGGTGCGAAGGAAAAGGAAATCCGCAAACGCGTACCGTATATTTTGAGCTTGGTGGGATTGACTTCCAAAGCGCGCCAACTGCCGACACAGCTTTCGGGCGGTGAGCAGCAGCGCGTGGCATTGGCGCGTGCATTGGTCAATAACGCAGGTATTTTGATTGCGGATGAACCGACAGGCAATATCGATCCCGAAATGTCCTATGAAATCGTGGATTTGTTAAACCACATCAATGCGAACGGTACAACTGTGGTGATGGTTACGCACGAGCACAATTTGGTGCGCCATTTCCATCACCGCGTTATCACCATTGAAGAGGGCAGCGTGATTTCCGATACCAGTGATACGGATAAATTGCCCGATGATTATGCATCCATCGAGAAAAATTATCCGACCGAGACCGCCGTGCCCGTTTCCGCACCACAGCAGCAAGCGGAACCCGCTGTTGTTTCGCCGACAAAAGCGGAAGTCCTTTCCGACACCACGGTTGAGGAAGACCGTCCGTCTTCTTTCTATTTCCAACCGAATGAGGACAAGGAATTAGAGGATTTTATGCAGAATTACGGCTTGGACGATGCGGATTTGGCAGAGGATGATATTGACTATGCTGCGTATCTTTCCGAGGAACAAAACGGAGGTGATGCGCAATGAAGGGTTCGAGCTTAAAATATTTAACCCGTGAGGGTTTTCGTAACATTTGGGTAAACCGTTTAATGACTTTGGCGTCGGTTACGGTGTTGCTTGCGTGTTTGGTGATTATCGGTATCGGTGCAATGGCGTTTTTTAATATCAACGCCGTGCTTGATAAGGTGGAAGCGCAAAATGTCGTGATGGTGTATATAACAGATGACAGTGATGACCTTGCCACCACAAATGTGGGCGTGGAACTGCAAAAAATGGCAAATGTGGAAACCTGTGAATTTGTACCGAAAGAGGATGCTTTCCGGAAACAGATTGAAGATATGGGTGGCGACAGCGCCATTTTTGAAGGCTTTACGGAAAGTCCTTTGCCGGACGCTTACAAAGTCACGCTGGCAGATTTATCGCAGTTTGCCGCAACCGTGGAGCAAATTAAGGCTTTACCGAATGTGGATTCCGTTCGGGAAAACAGTGATTTGGCAAGCAAATTGCTTTCCATACGAAAGGCAGTGACTGTTGTCAGCATCGGACTGGTAGCATTGCTGTTCTTTGTTGCGTTGTTTATTATTGCGAATACCATTCGCATTACGATGTTCAGCCGAAAACTTGAAATCAATATTATGAAAGCCGTCGGTGCCACCAACTGGTTTATTCGTTGGCCGTTTTTGGTGGAAGGTGTGCTCATCGGAGTTATCGCAAGCGTTCTGTCTCTCGGCGTTTTATGGGGACTGTATGAACTTGCGGTGGCATCGTTCTCCGATTTGCTCTTGAGCCTTGGCTTCTCCTTGGTGCCCTTTACGCAGTATGCGTTGCAGATTTTGGGTGTATTCTTAGGCATTGGTGTATTTACGGGCGGCTTCGGCAGTATGATTTCTATGAACAAGTATTTGAAAGAGCAAGGGAGTGTGGTCAGCAATGAGTAGGCGCTTTTTACAGCGTGCCGTCAGCATTTTGGTGATTTGCACCGTCTTACTTTCCACCGCTGCGTTCCCCGTCAGCGCAGAACGCGATTTTCAAGCGGAGATTGATGCGCTGGAGGATAAAATTGCCGCGGCAAACGACAAAAAGGCCGCCTCTGAGCAAAGTGTGTCAGAGCTAAAAGAGCAAATTAATCTGTTGCAAGAGCAAATGAATGTCTATAACGACAAAATTGCACAGCTCAACAGCCAAATTGCGGAAAAAGATGCTGTAATTGCACAGTATCAGAGTGAGATTGACAGCTTACAGGCGGAAATCGTCGCTGCCGAGACAAAACAGGCGGAATTGGAAGAGCAAATCAGCGGTACATATGATTTGTTAAGTGAGCGTCTGCGCGCCGCCTATATGGCAGGGGAGACATCTACCCTTGAAATTCTGTTGAGTGCAACGGATTTTGAATCCTTCTTAACCAGATTGGAATTGGTCAAACGCATTTCCGAGCACGATACGGCACTGGTTGCCGATTTGCAGGCGGATATTGACGATTTGAATGCAACAAAAGAAAAACTGGATACCGACCGACAGGTGGTTGTGGAAAAACAGTCTGCCGTGCAAAGCGAGCGTGACTCGATTGCCGCCGCCCGTGCGGAAGAAAAAACGGCGTTAAATGCGATTGCTTCCAAACAGTCGGTTTTAGAGCAAAAGGTCGCCAATTTAAACAGCTATATTTATCAGTTGGATGAAAACAGTGCGGAATATCAAAGCGAGATTGCGGCGTTAGAGCGTGAAAAAGAAGAATACGACCGCCAAAAATCCGAGGAAATGGAAAACGGCAGTGGCTCTATCAGCAACGGCGGTTCATCCAATTATCCCGTTTCCTCAAAAGGTATGATTTGCCCTCTGCAGTATCCGAATGTGATTATTTCGGCGGGCTGGAACGGTTACCCCGGACACAAGGGTATTGATTTTATTACAGCGGGTGCGACAGGGAACACCTACGGCAAGGAAATCCGCGCCGCGGCGGATGGCGTTGTGTACTCTGCGGAAATGCATTACAGCTGGGGCTATAATGTCTATATCAACCACGGAAACGGTGTGTATACGCGCTACGCGCATTGCAGTAAGATGCTTGTTTCCAAAGGGGAAACGGTAAAGCAGGGGCAGGTGATTGCCTATGTCGGCAATACCGGGAATGTCAGCCCCAAGCCGACCGCATCCAATCCGCACGCGGGCGCGCATTTGCACTTTGAGGTTTGGGTAAACGGTACGCGCGTTAATCCCGCACCGTGGTTACCGTAAAACCGAAACGAGAGGGAAAGCAACCTATGAATAAAAAAATTTCTCTGGGACTTGCGCTCGCGCTGATTTTCATTTCTGTAGCGGCAACCGTTGCCATTACGATGTCTCTGACGATGCGCACCTACAATTCTATCATTAAGGATTTGCCAAGTCGTTCAAAGCTGTATTCATCTGTTTCGGAATTGGACGATATCGTTCGCAACAACTATTACGGTGAAATCAATGACAGCCTGTTAAATGCAGAGCTTTCCGGCGGCTATGCTGAGGGCTTAGGCGACAAATACAGCCGCTATTTGACTGCTTCTGATTACAGCACCTACAAGGACGAAATGGACGGCAAAAAAATCGGTATCGGGGTGATTGCCTTTTATAATTCCGCAGATATGTCGATTTATGTCGCCGAGGTT
>JBJEPR010000131.1:0-3275 GCA_051881335.1 Candidatus Fimenecus sp.
AGTCGATGAGGAAGATTTTCGGTATGTAAAATAGTTGTCCTTTGCGGAAAGATTTTAAATCTCCACGGTTGCACCAATTATTGATGGTGGTTTTGGCGTAGCCGGTCAGAGCGACAACCTCCTGCACGGTCACGACATCCTTATATTTGCTGAGCAGTTTGGCGTAATAGTCGTGCATTTGCCGGAGGACATCCTCGGGCAGTTCCTTGGAGAGCTTCGCCACATAGTGACCGCCGTACCATCCCCTCGGTGCGGAATAGAGTTCGGGATAAACGGCTCGTTCTGCAAGATACGCCTTGACATCCTCTTTCTTGATTTTATAGCACCGTGTTTTCTTGCCTGTCCACTCGCAGGGCACCTTGCCGCTTTTGAGCAAATGCAGAGCCGTGGATTTGCTGATATGGCAAAGCCGATAAAACTGATCCTTATTCATCACATCGGGCACGCTGTCCCAGTCAATCGGTAGATTCTTCATCTGATACACCTCAAAAATAGATTTCGTCGGTTTGAAGTCCTTTCTGCGGTGTATTGATTTTTGTATTGCCTTCTCTCGTGATTTCTCTCCTGTCTCCCCTGATTTCTCTCCAAAATCGGCAAAAATGCCGATTTGAACCCACTTTGAAAAAATGCAGTTGTAACAAGGCTTTACGGGCAAAAAATCCTTATTTTATGCGGTTTTCGGCTCAGACGAGACAACCTGAAACTGACACGAAACAACCGGAAGTTGACACGCTGGCTAAAAGACTCGAAATGCGTTAGCCCTAACGGACTCGAGAGTTCGAATCTCTCCGTCTCCGCCAAAAGTCCACCGTAATTTTGAGAGAATTACGGTGGACTCCTTTTAGACATAATAACTGCAAGGCAGATGAACGCTACAGAATAAAATATGCAACCATTTTTCAACGCAAAACAAAATCGGCTGGTTGAGTTTTCGGGTTCAATCAGCCGATTTTTTATTTGGTGCAATATACTTCAATCGCTTTGCTTGCGAATTCTGCCGTGCCAACTCCGCCGCGCGCGTCGATATTCGCTTTGAAACGCGCATCGCCCACATACATCCGCCCGAGACTTTCGAGGATTGGCTTGGTGCAGTTGTAGTAGTTTCCCGTAATGCATTGCCGCAAATCTTCGACCACGGCCTGTGCCGCATCGGATTCGGGGGCAAGGTGTTTTACTTTACCGAACTTTGCAAAAATCTGCATCAGCTTTTCTGCCACCGCGGTTTGCTCGTTCTCGCTCTGCCCCGCCGTTTTCTGCGCAAATTCTTTGTAAGCGGCGGTTTTGCCCCATCGCGCTTTTACCTCGGCTTTATACTGCTCGATTTCGGTTTTATCAAATGCGGAAAAATCCATATTGTTCACTCCTGTTTCTATGATTTCACGGGCAAAGGAGATGAGAGCATCCAACTGTCGGCGTTGCAGTTCCAAAAGGCCTATTTGTTGCTGTAACGCCTGTTCTCGGTTAAAGTCCGGACTGTCGAGAATGGATTTAATCTCGTTTAAAGGAAAGTGCAGTTCACGAAACAGCAAAATCGTTTGCAACCGTGCAAGCGCTGTATCGTCATACAGCCGATAACCCGCATCGGTGACTTGTGTGGGTTTTAAAAGCCCGATTGCATCGTAATGGTGCAGTGCGCGCACGCTGACACCTGTTAATTTGCTGACTTCATTTACGGTTTTCATACGCTTTCCCTCCCGTGCAAGTACATTATAAACTATAACGCAACGTCAGAGTCAATAGATTTTTGAAAATTTTTTATAAATCGGCAATCTTTTGTCGGCGCCGCGGCAAAACAAAACTGCCGTTCGCCTTGCAAACGGAAACCAAAACGCACGAGGGCTCATATACTGTAATAGTTTGCATATTGCAATTTAAACGGAGGAAACCTATGTATACAAATGACTATATCGTAAAGTCCTTGGAACTGCATTTGTTCTTCGGACGGATTATGAAAGAACACGCATTGTTTTTAAAAGCCGGTTTTACGCCGCCGAACGCGGCTTTTGCAAACAAAGCAGAGTTTTACAAAAAAGAATTTGAAAAGGTTCTAAGCCGTGCAGTCACTCTAAGCGACGGTATTGTCGGGCAAAATGTGCTGTGTTCGGGGGAAACCGTCACGCAGTTCACGGCTTCGGCGGAACGGCAAACCGAAGCGTTTACGGGCATTGCTATTGACAAGGAAATTACGGCAAGAGAATTACAGCTGTGCAAAAACGAGCGCACAAGGGGTGTGCCCACACAAATGCAGGCGCAGGTACGGCGGCTCAACCGGCGCGCGTTGGAACTGCTGAACGGGCTGATTGCCTTTAAAGAGCAGATTTTAAATCACGTGTTAACCTGTAAAATGTTCACAATGAACTACCCGCTGTTAATTGAGCATATTATCCGCGAAGCAAAGCTGTATCGAAAACATGTGGCAACCCTTGAAAGAACAGGATTTCTGTCTGACCGCGCGGTGCGCGACACAGAGTGCTTTTGGAACCAAATAATGATGGAGCACGCGCAGTTTATCCGCGGGCTTTTAGACCCGACAGAGACCGAGTTAATTCACGCGGCGGACGGCTTTGCCGAAGACTATGCCGAATTGTTAAAGACCTGCCACAATGCACACGAAAAAACGATGACCGCAAGTGCATTGGAGGAAACCGTGAAATTCCGCGATTTCAAGGCGGCGGGTGCGAAAGGTATTACACAGTGCGAAATCCGTTCCGTGATTTTACCGTTGTTGGCAGACCATGTTTTGCGCGAGGCAAATCATTATATTCGGCTGTTGACGGTTTGACGGAAAATACAAAACAGAATAAAAATGGAACGGACGAGGAACATTCCCCGCCCGTTTTTGTCATTTTAACCCCCAACCGAATGGTGAGGGCAACAGCGCCTATCGTGAATTTCAATTTGTCATTCTGAACGAAGTGAAGAATCTCCAACAGTGCAAAATAAAATGTACGGAACGAGATTCTTCGGCTGTCGCCTCAGAATGACAATCAGCAAGCACGCAATGCGCGCCCCCGCCCTATAAAATGTATTCCGTGCGTAGGGAACGGTCTTGACCGTTCCGTAAAATTACATCAAATTACGCAGGCGCTACGAAAAGCGACAAACTCAATTCTGCATCAAAATCTGCTCGCCGATTACAAGCGGATAGCGCACAAGGGTGGTGCCGTCTAAATCCTCTTTGTGCATATCGACGCCGCTGATTTGGTGGTTTTCATAGGTATTGTAATAATAAATGCCTTTATCGGCGTTACAGCAGGAGGTGTAAAGCGTGATTT
>JBJEPR010000132.1:0-14827 GCA_051881335.1 Candidatus Fimenecus sp.
TGTATCCGCAATCTTTTTGAAAGAAACGATACAGTTACGGGCGTTTATTGCATTACTCTTTATTATCGGCGGTATTTTATTGCAAAATATTTATGAATATAGAAGTATGAAGCAGTAGACAAATCCCAATTTGTCATTCTGAGCGAAGCGAAGAATCTAAAAAAGCAAAAAATGAAAATGCACGAAACGAGTTTTCGCCTGACGGCGCAGAATGACAATTAGGCGGGTTTCTATGCCCACCCGTAATACAATATAAATGACACCGCCTTCGGGCGGTGTTTTTTTATGCCCGTTCGCAAGACCCGCATTTCCCGCTGCTTTGCTTAAAATCGCCGAAAGGATGAAAATGCGAAAAACCGCGAAAAAATCCCCCCACCACGCCCCACCCTGGAAAATCTTGGCATTTTTTGTGCAAAATGCTCGAATAAAACACAAAAATTTCTCCGTTTTACGCAAAAAAAATCTTGCATTTGGGAACGGGATACATTATAATAAGAGCAAATAGGAGCGGAATTTCATAAAAAAGGTGAAGAAAGGTGAATTTTTCACCGTGTTTCCTATTTGTGTGAAAGAAAGGAGCGTGAGGCAAGTGTCTTTTTGGGGCAATTATCCGCATACGCTGGATTCGAAAAACCGATTGTTCATCCCCGCAAAGTTCCGCGAGGGCTTGGGCGATTCTTTTGTGCTGTATGCGCCGAAGAACGACAACTGCCTTTACGCTTATAATGTGAAGGATTGGGAAGATATTTGCGCCGAGGTCATCGAAAGCGGCAACTTAAATATGCAACGCTATATTTTTGACGATGCTGTTGCCGTCGAGCCGGACAAGCAGGGCAGAATTACGATTAAAGCGGATTTCTGCAAGCGCGCAGGGCTCAAAAAAGAAATCACCGTGGCGGGCGTTGGCAAGCGCATTGAAATTTGGGACGCACAAAAACGCGCCGAAGCCATGGCGCGTGCCGAGGCACTTTCGGAAAGCTATCCCGAAATCCATTTTTAACAGGGCGTGCGGCAAATGGAGTTTACGCATATTCCCGTTTTATTTCAAGAAACGATTGATTCTTTACAAATTCAGCCTGACGGAGTGTATGTTGATTGTACAGCGGGCGGCGGCGGGCATTCCAAAGCCATTTTGGAGCGCTTATCCGATCGTGGCCGGCTGATTGCAATCGACCGTGACCCGGAGGCAATCGAAATTTTGCAAGCGCGTTTGGGGGACTATCCGCAAGCGCGTATTGTGCACGATACCTTTAACCATATCGGGGAAATTTTAGGCGAAACGCGCGCGGACGGTATCCTTGCAGACCTTGGGGTCAGCTCTCACCAGCTGGATACCGCCGAACGCGGTTTCTCGTTCCATAAAGACGCCCCCTTGGATATGCGTATGAGCAAAGCGGGGCTGTCGGCATATGATGTGGTCAATACTTACAGCGAAGCGGAGCTTTCGCGGATTTTGTTCACCTACGGGGAAGAAAAGTTTGCCAAAAGCATTGCCCGCAACATTGTAAAATCCCGCGCTGAAAAACCGATTGCCACAACCTTTGACTTGATTGATATCATCAAACAGTCTATGCCGCAAAAAGCCATGCGCGATGCGCACCCGGCACGGCGCACCTTTCAGGCAATCCGCATTGAAGTCAACGGCGAGCTGGCACAACTCGACACGGCGCTCAACGATATGTTTGCCGCCTTAAAGGTCGGCGGTATTTTGTCGGTGATTACATTCCATTCGTTAGAGGACAGAATGGTTAAACTTCGGTTTCGGGAATTTGCGCAAGGGTGCACCTGCCCCAAGGATTTCCCGGTTTGCGTCTGCGGCAAACAGCCGCGCGGAAAAATTCTTGTTAAAGGGCTTGCGCCGAGTGCGCAGGAACTGTCGGAAAACTACCGCGCACATTCCGCAAGATTACGCAGTATTCAGAAAATAAAAGACTGACACAAATTCGGTGTGAAAATAAAGGAAGGAAAGGATTATGGCGAATTACCAAAAGTACAGCGACGCGGATTTTGCGCGCTTTGAGCCGAGAGCCTCGGCGTACAATCAAAGCGCCGCGCAAAAACTTGCGCCGATGCCGCCGTTTGAGGAACAAAAAAAGCCGCAGATGGAACTGGTGCGGCGAAAGAAAAAGACCGTTGCCGAGGCAAAGCAGGAAATGCGCGTCGGTGCACGGCAGACCGCCAAGATTTTGGTGATTGCGCTGTGCTTGCTTTCTATGTTCGCCGCGCTTTTATACAGCCGATTGCGGGCGGACGAGCTCCAACGAGAGATTGACGCGGCAAACGCGCGGCTGAAAGTGGAACAAGGCGAAAATGTGCGCTTAAATATGCAACTTGATTCGATGATTTCCCTTGAAAAGGTCGAAAGCTACGCGCGGGATGAACTCGGTATGACCAAGGTCGAGGGGTATCAAATAGAATATATTGATTTGTCGGGAACGGATACGGTTTCGGTATCCGGAAACAAATCCGTAAAAAGCCTGTCGGCAGAAAGCCCGCTTCAAAAACTGTCGGAATATCTTAAAGGCGAATAAAATAGGTATAGAACGAGGGTTAAGGCGAAAGCCTTAACTCTCGTTGATGTGTTTACAGACGCAGTTTTTTGGAAATTTTTGTCGAAAGGATTGGTGATTACCGTGCAAAAACGCCCCTCAAAGCAAATGGCGAAGCGCGCAGTTATAGCGCTTTCGTTGCTTTCCGTTGCGTTTTTATACGGCATCGGTGCGCTGTTCTCTGCGGCGATTGTGCACGGGGAAGAATATCGCTTGAAGGCGGAACGCAACCAGCTTTCCGACACGGAAATCTCCGCACAGCGCGGTACAATATATGACTCGAATATGAAGGTGCTTGCCAAAAGCGCCTCGGCGTGGCTCGTATATGTCAATCCGTCTAAAGTGACGGACGAGGAGCAACTGGAGCTTATCGTTTCG
The DNA here is from genome assembly GCA_051881335.1 of Candidatus Fimenecus sp. Taxonomy (GTDB): domain Bacteria; phylum Bacillota; class Clostridia; order Oscillospirales; family Acutalibacteraceae; genus Fimenecus. The sequence continues at coordinate 2,928 of JBJEPR010000132.1, forward strand.
GGACTTTGCGATATTTTGGGTGCCGATGAAGAAAGCGTGCGCAATAAGCTTTCCAAAACCGAAACCGGCTATCAGAAAATCGCAGGTGAGGTGGAGACGGATAAAAAGGATGCGTTGAAAGATTATCTAACCGAGCATAAAGACAAAAAGCTGTCCACGGTTGTCGGTATTGACCCCGACACCAAACGATATTATCCGTACTCCTCGTTTGCGTCCACCATTATCGGTTTTACAGACAGCGATGACAACGGCGTGGGCGGCGTGGAAATGCAGTATAACGATGATTTGACCGGTGTTTCGGGACGCGTGATTACCGCCAAAAACGCGCGGCAGGGTTCAATGTCAAGCGCCTATGAAACCACCTATGATGCGCAGCCGGGCGTGAGTCTTGTCCTGACGATTGACGAAGTGATTCAGTATTATTTAGAACAAAGCCTGAGTCAGGCAATGGTCGACACGGGTGCAAAATACGCTTACGGTATCGTGATGGATGTAGACACGGGTGCTATTCTCGCGATGACAAGCAAGCCGGATTTTGATTTGAATAATCCGCGCGTCATTTCCAATCAAACGGTGGCAGACCGCATTGCCGCGATTGAAGATTCCACTGAAAAATCGCAGGAAACAAGCAACGCACTGTATGCGCAGTGGCGTAACCGCACCATCAGCGATACTTACGAGCCCGGCTCTGTTTTTAAAACCGTGGTTGCCGCCGCAGCGCTTGAAGAGGGCGTGGTGGATTTAAACACCACTTACACCTGCACGGGCGGTATTCAGGTTGCAAATCATTATCAAAAATGCTGGAAAGCCGGCGGTCACGGACACGAAACGCTGACCGAGGGCTTAATGAACTCTTGCAACCCGTTTTTCATCACCATCGGGCAAAAACTCGGTAAGGAAAATTTTTATAAATATTTTGAAGCGTTCGGCTTTACCGAAAAAACAGGCATTGACCTGCCTGCTGAAGCAAATCCCGTTGCCGGCAAAACCTATCACGCACTGGAAAATATGGGGATTTCGGAGCTGTCCTCAAGCTCCTTCGGGCAGACCTTCCAAGTCAGCCCCATTCAAATGATTACCGCTGTCAATACCATTGCCAACGGCGGCAAGCTGATGCAACCCTATGTGGTCGATTCAAAACTCGACAGCGAAGGCAATGTGATTGAAAAGACCACGCCGACCGTAAAACGGCAGGTGGTTTCCGAAAAAACCGCCTCCACCGTTGCAAGTATGATGGAAAGCGTTGTTTCCACAGGTACCGGTAAAAACGCCTATGTTGCAGGCTACCATGTCGCAGGCAAAACGGGTACGAGTGAAAAAATCGGTATTGAGGGCGCGTATATTGCTTCCTTTGCAGGCTTTGCTCCCGCCGATAATCCGCAGATTTCCATTTTAATTGCCATTGACGAGCCGGTCGGCGCACACGGCGGCGGCGCAGTCGCCGCGCCCATTGCGGGCGAACTGCTTGAAAAGATTTTGACCTATCTCAATGTCGAACCGCAATATGAGGACAAGGAAATTGATAATATCTCTTCCGTTGCACCGTCGCTGATCAATCTGACGGTGGACGAAGCGAAAAATACGGCGTCGAAATTCACCGTGAAGGTTGTCGGCAACGGCGACAAGGTCATTTCACAGACGCCCGCCGCAGGGCAGCAGATGCGCACCGGCGGTGTGATTATCGTTTACACGGAGGAGGGCGCGCCGAAAGAAACAGCGGTGGTTCCGAATCTTTGCAATATGTCCGTTTCCGAAGCAAACCGTTCCGCGGTCAATGCGGGCTTTAATATCCGCATTTCCGGCAACGCCAATTCCGGCGAGGTGCTTTCTTATAAGCAGAGCCTGCAAGAGGGCAGCGAAGCGGAAAAGGGCAGTGTGATTACGGTGTATTTCAAATCCAATGTGAATGTGGAGGACGGCTAATCGTCCGTGTGGGTGTGCAAAGTGAAGCACTGTCAGGAGGAAGAAAATTGAAAATTTCAGAGTTGTTACAAAAAGTACCAACGCGCGGTGCTTATACTGACGCAGAGATTACCGACATCACCGATAAATCCAATGCGGTGACAAAGGGCTGTGTATTCGTTTGCATTCGCGGCGCGCGTTTCGACGGACACACCGTTGCCTGTGATGCGGAAAAAAACGGCGCGGTTCTGATTGTTGCCGAGCACGACACGGGCGCGAAAAATCAAGTTTTGGTCGAAAACACCCGCAGTGCGTATGCGCTTTTATGCGCGGCGTTTTACGGGTATCCTGCCGAGCGCTTAACGCTGTTCGGCGTAACGGGCACAAACGGCAAAACCACCACTACAATGCTTTTACACGGGGTGCTCACGAAAGCGGGCATTTCGGCGGGACTTGTCGGCACAGTGGAAAACCGCGTGGGCGAAAAAGCATATCCCGCGTCGCTGACGACGCCCGACTGTAAGGATTTACAAAAATTGTTCCGCGAAATGGTGGACAACGGCTGTACGCATTGCGTGATGGAGGTTTCCTCGCAGGCGCTCGCACAGCACCGCGTGGACGGCTGTCACTTTAAAATTGCGCTATTCACCAATTTAACGCAAGACCATTTGGACTATCACGGCGATTTTGAACACTATTTGCAGGCGAAAAAACTGCTGTTTACCAAGGCAGATGTTGCCGTTTTGAATATTGACGACGCGAGTGCCTCTCAAATGACCGAAGGCTTACCCATAAAAACCGTGACCTTCTCTGTCAAGCAAGACGATGCCGATTATACCGCAAAAAATGTGATTTGCACGGCGAGCGGCGTGCAGTATGAGCTTTTGGGTAGGGGAGACATCGGCCGTGTGCAGTTGAAAATTCCGGGGCATTTCACGGTGTATAACTCTATGGGTGCGGCAATTTGCGCCATAGAAGCGGGCTTGCCGTTTGAACAGGTTTGCGCGCTTTTGGCACAGTCGCACGGCGTGCCGGGACGCGTAGAGGTTGTGCCGACCGATACCGATTATACGGTTTTGATTGATTATGCCCATTCACCCGACGGGCTTGAAAATGTCATTTCTTCTCTGCGCGAGGTCAGCGAAAAGCGCATTATCACCGTGTTCGGTTGCGGCGGCGATCGCGACCGCACCAAACGCCCGAAAATGGGCAAAATCGTCGGGGATTTAGCAGATATCGCTGTGGTCACCTCTGACAATCCGCGCAGTGAAAATCCCGATGCGATTGTGCAGGATGTTTTGGCGGGGATGAGTGCTTGCAAAGCGAAAATCAAAGCGATTGTCGACCGCACAGAAGCCATTCGCTATGCGCTTTCCATTGCGAAAGCAGGGGATGTGGTTTTGCTTGCGGGTAAAGGACACGAAACCTACCAAATCTTAAATACGGGTAAAATTCATTATGACGAGCGCGAGGTTGTCGCGCAAATCTTGAAAGGGTAAATTTATGCGCTTGACGCTTCGGGAAATTGAATTCATTACAGGCGGTACGCTTTGCGGGCAGGACTGCGAAATTCGCGCGGTTACCATAGACAGCCGCGCTGTGCCGCAGGACGCTTTGTATGTGGCAATCAAAGGCGACCGCTTTGACGGGCACGATTTTTGTGAAGCCGCTGTGCAAAATGGGGCTTCGGCAATCGTCAGCGAACGAGATTTGCCGTTTCAAGTGCCGTATATCAAAGTACAAAATACGCGGCAGGCACTTTTGGATATTGCAAAACTGCACCGCAACCACTGCAAAGGCGTAAAGGTTATCGGCTTAACAGGAAGCGTCGGCAAAACCACCACCAAAGAAATGACCTATGCGGTGCTGTCCTCGCAGTTTGAAACTGTCAAAACCGAGGGCAATCTCAACAATGAAATCGGTATGCCGAAAACGCTGTTTCGGATAGACGAAACGACCGAGGCGGCAGTGATTGAAATGGGGATGAACCACTTCGGCGAAATCGCACGGATGACCGCCGCCTGTCAGCCGGACGCGGCAATTATCACGAATATCGGTGTGTCGCACATTGAATTTTTAGGCTCAAGAGACGGTATTTTACAGGCAAAAACTGAAATTATACAAGGAATGCAAATAGGCGCGCCGCTGATTTTAAACGGCGATGACGATAAATTGTGGGGGTATGAAAATCCCGATTATCACTTGATTTATTTTGGGATTGACAATCAAAACGCCGCTGTGCGCGCAGAAGAACTCTGCGAAGAAAACGGCGAAACCGCCTTTACCGTCTGCTTTAACGGGAAAAAGCAGGCGGTGCGCATACCGACTGTCGGCAAACACAATGTGTATGACGCGCTTGCCGCTTTTACGGCGGGGCTTGTATGCGAAATTGCACCCGAAAAAATTGCCGCAGGGCTTCAAAAGTTTGCACCCACAGGTATGCGCCAGCGCATCCGAAAAGTCAACGGCATTACTGTGATTGAGGACTGCTACAATGCAAGTCCCGACTCGCAAAAAGCGGCGCTCAATGTGCTGTGTGCCACAGATGCCAACCGCAGAATTGCGGTTTTGGGCGATATGCTGGAGCTCGGTGTTTTTTCCGAAACCGCGCACCGCACTGTGGGGGAATATGCCGCCCAAAGCGCGGTAGATTTACTTTACTGTTATGGGCAAAATGCCGCGTGGATTGCCAAAGCGGCAAAAAATACTGTAAAGACCTTTCACTTTACAGAAAAAACGGCGCTTTCGGAGGCTTTGCTTTCCGAAATTCAAGCGGGCGATGCAGTTTTGTTTAAAGCCAGCCGCGGCATGGCGCTCGAAGAAGTGATAGAAAAACTCTATAAGGAGTGGAAGAAACAATGAATACCGTATTGGCAATCGTTTTGGCAATCGCAATCAGTTTTTTAATTGCATTTTTACTCGGCTTTGTACTCATTCCGTGGCTTAGAAAACTGCATTTCGGGCAAACTATATTGGAAATCGGCCCTGCGTGGCACAAATCAAAACAAGGCACACCGGTTATGGGTGGGTTTATGTTCATTATCAGCACGGTGGTATCTTTCGCCGTGGTGGCGCTGACGGATTATCTGCTCGGCGGAAACCTCTTTACAAGCGGCGTCTTGGTTGAAGACAGCATCAAAATCAAACTCATTGCGGGTATATTGATGGCGCTGGGCTTTGGGCTTATCGGCTTTGCGGACGATTATATTAAAGTTGTGAAAAAACGCAATTTGGGGCTGACGATTACGCAAAAATCCATTGCGCAAATTCTGCTGATGCTCGCATATCTCGGTGCGCTGTATATGTCCGGCAACACTTATATGTATATTCCTTTTGTCGGCAATGTGGATTTGCACTTTTTCTTTTGGATTTTCGGTATGGCGGTGATTTACGCCACCGTAAACGCCGTAAACTTCACCGACGGCGTTGACGGACTTTGCGGCTCTGTCACCGCCGTTGCGGCGCTTGCGTTCTTAATCGCCGCGTGCTTAAAGGGGCTTTTCGGCGTCAGCCTGCTTTCGGGCGCATTAATGGGCGGTTGCCTCGGGTATCTCATCTGGAACTGGAATCCCTCAAAAATTATGATGGGGGACACAGGCTCTATGTTTTTGGGCGGTATGGTAGTCGCGCTCGCGTATGCGATTGACTGCCCGCTGATGATTTTGTTCTTCGGCATTATTTATGTGATTGAAATGCTGTCGGATGTTCTGCAAATCGGCTATTTCAAAGCGACGCACGGCAAACGCATTTTCAAAATGGCGCCGATTCACCACCATTTTGAAATGTGCGGTTGGAAAGAGAAAAAAATCGTGGTGATTTTCACCCTTGTCAACGCGCTCGGTGCGGCGGTGGGACTGTTGCTGTTCTACTACGGCGGCGTGCGCATATAAACGGAATTTCCTATCATTTGTAAAGGAGGAGAGCATTTTGGCGGATACTGCTGTACGGCGCCCCCAGAGAACTGCGGCAAAAAAAGCGCCGCAAAAAACAGCCAAAAAGCGCTCGGATTTTTGGGCGGTCGGCAAGCTGGATGTGCCGTTCTTGCTGTTGGTCATTACCATTTTGACCATCGGCCTTGTGATGCTGTTCTCTGCAAGCTATACCTACGCGTATTATAACGAGGGCGGCGACAGCGCGTACTTCTTTAAACGGCAGTTGGTTTTTGCCATAGCGGGTGTTATCGCTATGTTTTTGGTTTCTAAAGTGCGCTACGATTATTTTAAGCTGTTTGCCATTCCCGCCATTCTGTTTTCGTGGTTTTTATTGGTTATCGTTTTGTTTTTGCCGCCGGTCAAAGACGGCTTTCACCGATGGATTAACCTCGGGCTGTTCACCTTTCAGCCATCGGAGATTGCAAAGCTTGCAATTATCCTGTTTTGCGCGTGGCATATGGATAAAAGCCACAGCCGTATTATCGGTAAACGCGAAAATCCGTCGAAGTTTTCCAAAACCGTAAAAGAGCTGTCTAACGGGAAAATCGTAGTCTATGACTCCTTTGTGATGCTTTGCTTATACGGCGTTGTGATTGCCGTAACCGCAGGACTTGTGTATCTTGAAAATCACCTGTCGGGTACCATTTTGATACTGGCTATCGGCGTAGTGATGATGTTCTTAGGCGAAGTCAAACAGCATTGGTTCATCTTGATTGGCATATTGGCGGTTGCCGCCGTTGTGTTTTTTATTTTCAATCCCGAAATTCTTGAAAAATATGCGGGTGAACGCATTACAGCGTGGCTCGACAAAACCTACGAGCCGCGCGGTGCACGCTGGCAGACGAACAACTCTTTGTATGCCATCGGCTCAGGCGGACTGTTCGGCACGGGGCTCGGGAATTCCAAGCAAAAGCATTTGTATGTTTCCGAGCCGCAAAATGACTTCATTTTTGCCATCGTTTGTGAGGAGCTCGGGTTTATCCGCGCGGTGGGCATCATTCTTTTGTATGTGCTTTTGGTTGCGCGCGGGGTAAAAATCGGCTTGCGCGCCAAAGACCGTTTCGGTGCACTGCTCGCAATGGGTATCGTATTCCAAGTGGGTCTGCAAACCGCGCTCAATATCGCGGTTGTGACCGACGCATTGCCGAATACCGGCATCAGCTTGCCGTTTTTCAGTTACGGCGGCACATCGTTAATGATGCTGTTGTTTGAAATGGGCATTGTGCTGTCGGTTTCCCGCTATTCCAGACTTGAAAAAAATTAACCCGAAAGGGGAACATATAGCGTTATGAAAATTATATTTGCCGCGGGTGGCACAGGTGGGCATATCAATCCCGCGCTGAGTGCCGCGGGTGAGGTGAAACGCCGGTATCCCGATGCCGATATTTTGTTTATCGGTACGGCAGACCATATGGAGGCGCGTTTGGTACCTGCGGCAGGCTTTGCTTTCAAAACCATTGAAATTGCAGGCTTTCAAAGAAAACCCACGCCGAAAAACATCATCAAAAACATCAAAACCGTAGGCTTGCTGTTCAAATCCGCAGGGGAAGTCAAAAAGATTTTAAAGCATTTTGCGCCCGATGTGGTTGTGGGTTTCGGCGGCTATGTCAGCGGACCGGTATTGCGTACCGCCGCAAAAATGGGGATAAAAACCGCCATTCACGAGCAAAACGCCTATCCGGGCGTAACGAATAAAGCGCTCGCAAAAACCGCAGACGCGGTTATGCTCACCGTAGAAGCGGCAAAAGCGCATTTTCCGTCTTGCAAACAAGAACCGATTGTGACGGGACTGCCCGTACGGCACGAGATTTTGGAAGCAGACCGCGATTTTGCACGCGCACAGCTTTCTGTGCCCGACAATGCGATGATGATTTTGTCGATGGGCGGCAGTCTCGGCGCGAAAGCGATTAACGAGGCGATGACCGACCTTATCGCCGCCCGACACACTGACAAAAATCTGTTTTTCCTGCACGCCACGGGCAAATACGGAAAATGGGTGCCCGACAAACTGCGTGAACAGGGTGTGGATTTGGACAAGGCTAAAAATGTTATCATTCGGGAATACATTGACGATATGGACACCTGCCTTGCCGCCGCGGATTTGGTGATTGGGCGCGCGGGCGCGTCCTCGCTTTCCGAAATTGAGGCAACGGGCAAAGCTTCCATTTTAATTCCGTCACCGAATGTCGCCGAAAACCATCAATACCACAATGCGATGGCGTTGGTGAACAACGGTGCGGCACAGATTTTGGAGGAAAAGGACTTGACCGCAGAACGGTTAATTTCTATGGTGGACGCACTTAAAAATGACCGTGCCGCACTGCAAAGCCTCGGCGAAAATGCCAAAAAAATGGCGGTAACGGATTCCGCAAAAGTCATTTGCGATATTATCGTTTCGTTAATACAACCCGCGAAATAATCACCGCAGACAGCACCTTTGCATAGGATAAAACGCAGAGGGGATTTCCCCGCTTCCTATGGTAAGGGGTGCTGAACTTGGAAAAAATCATCATTCACGGGCAAAAGCGCCTGAACGGCGAAATTGAGGTGCATGGCTCAAAAAACAGCGCGTTGCCGATTTTGGCGGCGTCTGCGCTTGTGGGCGGTGTATCGGAAATACATAACTGTCCGCGCCTGTCCGATGTCGATGCGGCAATTAAAATCCTTACGCATCTCGGATGCCGTGTCAGCCGCACAGGGCATACGGTCACGGTGGACGCAAGCGGAATGTCGGGCTGTGAAATTCCCGACGAGCTGATGCGCGAAATGCGTTCCTCGGTTGTCTTTTTGGGCGCGATTTTGGGGCGTGCAAAAGAAGCGCGGCTGTCCACACCCGGCGGGTGCGAAATCGGTCTTCGGCCGATTGATTTGCATTTGTCCGCAATGGAACAACTCGGTGCAAAACTGACAGAAGATGCCGGCAGACTGCAATTCACAGCCCCCGACGGGCTGACGGGTGCGCGCATAACCCTCACTTTTCCGAGCGTCGGTGCTACGGAGAATATTATTATTGCCGCCGCAACGGCAAAGGGCAGAACGGTGTTGACCAACGCCGCGCGTGAGCCGGAAATCAGCGATTTGGCGGATTATTTGAATGCCTGTGGCGCACATATCCACGGCGCAGGGGACAGTACCGTCGTGATAGACGGCGTGCCCGCTCTGCACGGCACAAGCCATACGGTTATACCCGACCGCATTGCCGCCTCCACCTATTTGTTGGCAGGCGCTGTCACCCAAGGGCGCATTTGTGTTCGGGACATTATTCCCGCACATTTGGGCGCACTGCTTCCCGTATTGAAAGAAGCAGGTTGCGATTTGCGTTGCAGTGACCGTTGGATTTGTTTAAGCGCGCCGCCGCGGCTGCACCGTGTAAAAATGACAAGAACCATGCCCTATCCAGGCTTTCCGACCGATGTGCAGGCACCGCTTTCCGCGATGCTGACCGTGGCAGACGGCACTTCGGTGATTGTGGAAAATATCTTTGAGAGCCGCTATAAGCACGCGGGGGAATTGGTGCGTTTCGGCGCAAAAATCAGCGTGGAGGGGCGCACCGAGGTGATTGAAGGTGTGCCGTATTTGACAGGTGTGCACGCGACGGCACCGGATTTGCGCGGTGGATTTGCACTGATTATTGCAGGGCTCGCCGCACATGGGGAAACGGTGCTCGGCGGTGTGGAACATATAGACAGAGGCTACGAAGCACCCGAAACAGTTCTTGCTTCGCTCGGTGCGGATGTGAAAAGGATACAGGAATATGCAAGAGAAAAACAACCCTACGAACAACCGGTCGAACACGCGGCCGACACAAAGGCAAACAAGCGCACAACCGACGAGACGCCCGACAGCGTCTACACCGCGACGGACGAACACAACGCCGACGCAGAAACCGCCGGTACGGCGCAGTCCGCAGCAACAGACCGTGTCGCGGCAGGCGCGTGAGCCGCTGTCCAATGATGAACGCCGTCGGTTGCGTGCCGAACGCGCTAAAAAGCGGCGCAGACGGCGAAATCTGATTATCGGCAGCCTGCTTACCGTTTTGATTTTGACGGTTGGTATTATTTTGTGCCTAACAGTATTTTTTAATATTGCAAATATTGAAGTCAACGGTGATGAAATTTATAATACAGAGCAAATTATAGAAGCGTCCGGTATCACAGTCGGTGAAAATATGTTTTTAACTTCCACGAAAGATGCCGCCGCGGCGATTGAAAAGACACTGCCATATGTGGAAAAAGCAGAAATCAAACGCAGTCTTTCCTGCACGGTCACCATCACAGTGACCAAAGCGACCGCATCCGCCGCCTTGGCGGAGGGCGACGCCTACATTTTATTGAACGCTTCGGGGAAGGTGCTGGAGGATGGCGTGGTTGCGCTGTCCGACGATATCTTGATTTTGGAAGCCGGTGCCGTTTCCTCTGCCGTCCCGGGCGAGCTCGTTGTATTTGAAAACGAAACCGCTGCTTCCGATTTTGTATCCGTGTTTGCCGCTCTGCAAAATGGTGGAATTACCGGGCTTACACAGTTAGATGTCCGTGACCGACTGCAAATTGAAGCGACCTATCAAAACCGCATTGTGTTAAAACTCGGCGAGGCGGCAACCGTGGCCAACAAAACCGATTTTATCAAAGCGACCTTGGACCGCTGTGAACAAAACACGCCGGGATTTAAAGGAAGTATAGATTTTTCCATTGACAAAAAAGCCTTCCAAAATGCCGAAGAAGAGTCTACAACCGCCGCGCCTGTAAGTGAAACACCTTTACAGGGAAATGACACTGTTGAGCCGAATTCGGAAAGTACTTCGGCGGCGGCATAAAAAAGCCTGTGTAAAGATGATTTACTTGTCTTGACAGGTACTTTCCCTTGTCAATCTGAAAAAACCTGTTGAAATTCCGAAAGAACTGTGTTACAATAACCAAAATAGGTTAATTGGGGCAGAAGTGCCGCAAACTATATTTGTGTGAAAGCAGAAGATTTATATAGGAGGATGTTCATATTATGGCATACGAAATGGACAATGAATTTCAGGATGTAACCAATATTAAAGTCATCGGCGTCGGCGGCGGCGGCGGAAATGCCGTCAACCGTATGGTGCAGTCGGGGCTGACAGGCATTGAATTGATTGCCGTGAATACCGACAAACAGACCTTAACCTTTTCCAAAGCAACGCAGAAAATCCAAATCGGTGAAAAATTGACCGGCGGCCGCGGCGCAGGCGCCAAACCCGAGGTTGGGCAAAAGGCGGCGGAGGAAAGCCGCGACGCGATTATTGACGCATTAAATGATACCCAAATGGTATTTATCACTGCCGGTATGGGCGGCGGCACCGGCACCGGTGCGGCACCTGTGATTGCCGAAATTGCCAAAGAAAAAGGCATTCTTACCGTCGGTATTGTCACAAAGCCCTTTGCGTTTGAGGGCAAACGCCGCATGGAGCAGGCGGAGGCGGGTATTGCCGAGCTTGCAGGCCATGTCGATTCGTTGGTGGTTATCCCCAATGAACGCCTGAAACAGGTTTCTGACCAAAAAATTACGCTTGCCAATGCCTTTGAAATCGCTGACGATGTACTTCGTTCGGGCGTGAAGAGCATTTCGGATTTGATTATTAACCCCGCGCTTATCAATTTGGACTTTGCCGATGTTACTGCGGTTATGAAGGATGCCGGTCACGCGCATATGGGTGTCGGAACCGCAACGGGGAAGGACAAGGCCGAACAGGCGGCGCAGAAAGCCATTTCCAGCCCGCTGTTGGAATCTACCATTGACGGTGCAAAGGGCATCATTATCAGCATCGCCGCTTCCGAGGATATCGGACTTGAAGATATCGACACTGCGGCAGGCATTGTCCGCGCGGCGGCAGATGAAGATGCCAACATCATCTTCGGCGTGGATTTGAAACCGGAACTGGAAGATACGATGACCATCACCGTGATTGCCACGGGATTCGGCAGTGATGAAAACGGGATGCCGAAAAAACCGAACGGTGCGTTCTCTTTCGACGCTGATAAACCGTTAGACGATATTTCGAGCACAAGCACCGGCTTTGACCCGAATGACGGCTACATTGAT
>JBJEPR010000133.1:0-14705 GCA_051881335.1 Candidatus Fimenecus sp.
AATTTCAAGTTCACGAATAATACGATAGCCGTAGAGGTCATTACGCTTTAAAATGCTCAAAATTAAAAGTGAAGTGCTTCCCTTTACCAATTCTTTACTGTATTTCATAAACATACCTCGCTTTACAATGTATATACATTGTATATCAAGGTATTAGATTTGTCAAGTAAAAAATATATATGCTTTTACACATAAAAAGACAGCCGAGCAAAACCATCCCCGGCTGTCTTTTATGTTTAAGTAGTTTAGACTTCGTTGGTTGCGACGATGTCTACACCGGTATTCAAGATATTTTTGAGTACCACATCCCCGATTTTGACAGGTGCTTTTACTGTGACCTTGTTGATTTCGGTCATACAGTCAAACAGCATTTCCTTCGGCACGGGAACGCTCGATTTCACGGGCACAACCGGCAGTCGCCCGCCCTCTACTTTGACGGTAGAAGTCAGCATTCGTTCGGGATGCGTGCACTCCTGCCGCGCGTAACTATCACCGCGCTTACAGGTGTTGCCCGTTACGGAAGCCACCTGTCCGTTGTCGTCCAATTCCACGGTAATTGCGCAACCTATCGGGCAGGAAACGCAAATCAAATCTCTCTTTTCCATCGCGTTACGCCTCCTTTGTGCTGACAACCAGCGTGCTGTCGGCGGGTAATTTGGCAATGACATCCGCCTTTAATGTGACATATTCCATTTCGCCGGGCGTCATTTTGCGCTTTTTCTTAGACAGCAATATTTCATCACCACAGGTGACGGTCAATGTAACATTTTCGAGCACCCGACCGACGCGGAAATACAGCTTCACATCGTTATCTGTTGCGCGGTTGATGTTTTGCGGTACAATATAGCGTACCCCGTTTTCGCCTTTGGTATGTACTACACCGTCATCCGCCTTTTCGCCTTTAATGAATTTAGCCGCCCCTTTACCCGCAAGTTTGCTTTCTTCCGTCACAAAGTCCACCAAATCGTGTACCTGCAAAACATTACCGCAGGCAAACACACCCTTGTGTGAAGTTTCGCGGTATTCATCGACCACAGGGCCGTTGGTCACAGTATCGAGCTGAATACCCGCGTTTTTGGAGAGTTCATTTTCGGGAATCAAACCGACGGAAAGCATTAAGGTATCACACGGGATATACTCCTCCGTGCCCGGAATGGGCTTCAAATGCTCGTCCACATTGGCTACGGTAACACCCTCCAAACGCTCTTTGCCGTGCGTCGCCACAACCGTGCAAGAAAGTCGAAGCGGAATGCCGAAATCCTCAAGGCACTGGACGATATTACGCGTCAAACCGCCCGAATACGGCATTAACTCGCAAACAGCTTTCACCTTTGCGCCCTCCAAGGTCATACGGCGCGCCATAATCAGGCCGATGTCACCCGAACCAAGGATAACCACCGTTTTACCGGGCATATAGCCGTCCAAATTCACATATTTCTGTGCCGTACCCGCCGTCATAATGCCCGAAGCGCGACTGCCCGCAATTGACAGTGCCCCTCTCGGGCGCTCACGGCAGCCCATTGCTAACACAACTGCCTTTGCCCGAATGGTCAAAAGCCCGTCAAAATTATTAACAGCCGTAACCACATTGTCCACAGAAATATCCAAAACCATCGTGTCAACCTTGACATCAATATCGGTTTTATAAAGTTCTTCAATAAATCTGCCCGCGTATTCGGGGCCGGACAATTCTTCGCCGAAATAGTGCAACCCGAAGCCCGTGTGAATACACTGCTCCAAGATACCGCCGAGCGTATCCGCACGCTCCAAAACGATAATTTTCTCAATTCCTTCTTCGTGTGCCGCGAGCGCAGCCGCCATACCGGCAGGGCCGCCGCCGACCACAACTAAATCATATTCGAGCATCTTCCACACCTCACTTCGTTTTCTCAAACAGAATTTTTGAATTACCGCCGAATTTCGTGATATCATTCATCGGCACATTTAATTCACGCGCTAAAATTTCAACAACTTTTGAGCCGCAGAAACCGCCCTGGCATCTGCCCATGCCCGCGCGTGTACGGCGTTTTACACCGTCAACATCGCGTGCACCCGCGGGCGCGTGAATGGCGTCGATAATCTCACCCTCTGTAATGGTTTCACAGCGGCAAATAATTCTGCCGTAAGCCTTATTTTTTGCAATAAGCGCTTCACGCTCGGATTTTGTCATATGCCGAAAACGCACAGGCGCTTTTCTCGTCAGTACATAGTCTTTCTTTTCTTGTAAATTCGCCTTTTCTTTGAGCATTCCCGCGACCATTTCCGCAATCGCGGGTGCCGCCGAAAGACCGGGCGATTCAATGCCTGCAACATTTAAGAAGCAGTCATTTTTCGCAGAGAATCCGATAATAAAGTCATCGGTCACAGGGTGCGCGCGCATACCCGCAAACGAGGTGATTGCACCGCGGATATTCAAAGTCGGCACGCTCTTTTTGGCTTTTTCGACAATGAAATCCAAACCTTGCGGTGTAGTATCCACATCTTCCTTGTCATCCACATCCAAAGCGGAGGGGCCGATGAGTAAATTGCCATCCACAGTCGGCGTAACAAGCACGCCCTTACCCATTTTATTGGGGCATTGGAAAATCGTGTGGTCTGCCATATAGCCAAAGGATTTGTCCAAAAGATAATACTCGCCCTTGCGCGCAACCAGTGAAATGCTGTCGTCGCCAATCATACGGGCAATATCGTCCGAATGGATACCCGCCGCATTCACAACATACTTTGCCGTAATTTCGCCTTGCGTTGTTGCAAGCACAAACCCGTCTTCTGTCGCTTCAATCGCTTCCACCGCACAGTTACGGATAAATTCCACGCTGTTTGTTACAGCAACCTCTGTCGCCGCGATGGTTAATTCGTACGGGCAAACAATGCCTGCCGTTTCAGAAAGCAATGCGCCGACGACCTTGTCGCTGATATGCGGCTCTAATGCTTTCACCTGCGCCTTATCAAGCACCGACAGCTTCGGCACGCCGTTTTTTATGCCGCGTTCATACAGCGTGTGCACATGCTCCATTTCCTCCTCGGAAAAAGCCAACACAAGCGAGCCGTTGTTTCGGTACGGCACCGCCATATCTGCACATAACTTCGGCATCAATTCCGTTCCGCGCACATTGAGTTTGGCTTTGAGCGTACCGTTTGCCGCGTCAAAGCCGCCGTGCACAATCGCACTGTTTGCTTTCGTCGTGCCCATAGCAACATCGTTGCATTTTTCCAACAGAGCTACACGAATATCATACTTTGACAGCTCGCGGGAAATCAATGCACCGACAACGCCTGCACCGACAACAGCAACATCGTATTTCATAGTATCACCCCATTAAAATGTTTCTTCTTCATAATCCATATCCTGCCCTGCAAAATCGTCTTTATCGTTTTTTTCAACTAACACAACATCATTCGAACTGCGTGTGCCGCTGAAAAAGGCAGATATTTTTTGATTTATCCTTAAAAAGCTTTCCCGCCCAGGGAAAGTGTCGGCAAAATATGCATCGAAATCCTTCGCAAATGTACCGTCTGTTAAGGTTTGCCAAGTCATCCTCGGCATTTGCGCCAAGGTGCGGTTTTCACTTTCAGATACGGTTTTGTCGGTGTCAAAAGCGCTTACCGCAAAAAATAAAAACAAGACAGCAAAAAACAAAACGCAAATCAGCGCACTTATCCCCTTTTGTAAAAGCGGACGACGCGCGTCAATAGAATCGGTCTGTGGTTTGATTTTTTTCAGTTTATCTAAATATACCATTATCAAAAATCCTTAAAAACGGAAATATAAAAACGGATTGTAGCTTGTCCCCACCAAAGCGGCGGTCGCAACAGCCAGCGAGCCAACCGCAAACAGTAAGCAAGCGGTATTTACAGCAAGCCTACCGATTTTATTTGCAGACAAGCGACACGCCAAAGTTTTCAAATACGGCAGTATCGGACAGGAAAGCACTGCACCAACGAGCAAAACCGCGATATAATTCACGGAAACCGTGCTTTGCGTAAGGTTGGAAAAGCCGTGCCCGCCAAATGCAGAAATAAAAAATGCTTGAATTGCGGACAAATCCTCAAAGTAGAAAAACACCCAACCAACCAGTATAACCAACACCGTATAGATATGCTGGAATGCTTTTGGGAGTGCTTCAAGACGATTTCCGAGATAGAGCTTTTCAAGCATCAGAAACACAAAATAGTAAAGCCCCCACAGCACAAAATTCCAGCTTGCGCCGTGCCACAACCCTGTCAAAAGCCAAACCAACAACAGATTGACCGCCCAACGCTTTCGGTTGCCGCCGAGGGGTATGTAGACATAGTCCCGAAAGAAACTGCTTAAAGTTATATGCCAACGGCGCCAAAAGTCGCTGATACTGCTTGCGGCATACGGATACCGGAAGTTTTCGGGGAAATCAAACCCGAACACCGCGCCCAAACCGATTGCCATATCGGAATAGCCGGAAAAATCAAAATAAATCTGCAAGGTATATGCGGCAATGCCCACCCAAGCACCGAGCACGGACAACTCGGATAAATCCCCGCCCAGGAGTTTTTCGGTTAATTCGCCTGCATAATTGGCAATCAAAACCTTTTTCAAAAGACCGACGCAAAAGCGCAATAGACCGTTTGCTGCTTTCTGAAAGGTGCAGGTGCGTGTTTCCAACTGGCTGCAAACATCATTGTACCGAACAATCGGACCGGCTATCAACTGCGGAAACATTGAAACATATAAAAGCAGTTTATAAAAATACGGCTGAACGGGAACTTTCCCGCGATATACATCAACGACATAAGTCAGCGCCTGAAAAGTGTAAAAGGAAATACCGATGGGCAAGGAAAGCCCCAAAAGCGGAATATGCATATGCATCAGGCGATTGGCGTTCTCGGCAAAAAAATCAAAATACTTGAATACGCCAAGCGAGGACAGTGTTAAAACTACCGCCAAGGTTAAAAACAGTTTTGCTTTTTTCGTGCCTCTGTACTTTTCAATCAAAAGCCCCGCAAAGAAATCCACCGCCGTTGTGGCAGTCATTAAAAGGATATACTTCGGCTCTCCCCAAGCATAAAACAGGAGAGAAAACACCAAAAGCACGCCGTTGCGTACCTGAATACGATTTGACAAAAAATAACATACCAAACAAAGTGGCAGGAAAATGTATAAAAAAGTCAGGCTTGAAAAGACCAAAAATATCACGCACAGCTTTCAAAGAACTATATTAAGTATTGTACCATAAATTTTATAAAATGCATAGTCTTTTTGTTGAATTATCTACAATCTTTTTGTGGTGTTCCTTTAAACCGCTTTTTCCATATCTTTGCGTAACCTGTCTAAAATACGCTTTTCCAGCCGAGAAATATAGCTTTGTGAAATGCCCAAAAGTTCCGCAACCTCTTTTTGGGTATATTCCCTTCCGCCACCGATGCCGAAACGCAGACACATAATTGTTCGCTCGCGTTGCGGAAGCATTTGAATGCTTTGCAACAAAATGCGTTTTTCGTCATCATATTCAATGCCTTCGTGGATTTCATCTGCGGCACTTCCTAAAATATCGGACAAAAGCAATTCGTTACCGTCCCAATCCACATTTAACGGCTCATCAATCGAAACATCTGCCTTATGCGCAACGGTTTTACGCAGAAACATCAAAATTTCATTTTCAATACAGCGCGAAGCATATGTGGCGAGTTTAATATTTTTTTCGGGGCGAAATGTGTTGACCGCCTTAATTAAGCCGATAGTGCCGATAGAAATTAAATCCTCAATATTTACCCCTGAGCTTTCAAACTTTTTGGCAATATATACCACCAATCGAAGATTGTGAACAATCAAATCTTCACGCACTTCTTTTTCCCCGTTCGCAAGACGCGTGAGCAGTGCCTCCTCCTCTTCTCTGCTTAACGGCTCAGGTAAAGATTGCGCACCGTTGATATAGTGCAGTTCTCCTTTACAAAACCAACTTTTAATTTTTAATAGGATTTTTTGCAGCTTGAAACGCACGGTTTTTCTCTCCTCTTTCAAAAAATTGATTGCTGAGTATAACTTCATATTCGGATGTATCAAAATGTTCATTACTCTGCACAAGTATAGGCTTTTGAACCGTTACACACTCTCTCGGTAAGCAAACACTGTCAATCACAATACCGCGCAGAATACCGCTTCCGTGCACGGTTGCATAGGGAATAAAGCGAAAAGAGGTATCTTGTGTTTGCGGCGTATCCCCCTGCAAAAAGGTTATTTCCTCCGTAGATGCCAGTTGCTTTAAAATATGCGCTGTTGTCACAAGAATCGGCGTATATGAGAACCCGTCGGAGAGGGAATTTCCCGTATCCAACAGCGCTTTTGCGCGCACAGACTTATCGCCGTTTTGCAAAACTACGGTATAGAGCCGATTATCGGGTGCCTTTCGCTTTAAAAGAAAAAAAACGATTGAGAACAGGATATAGCAAAAAACGGTGCTTAGCAGTAACACCTGAATACTGATGTCAAAATAAACAGCGCCGTTTTCGTATACCATACCATTCGGACGAAACAGCAACCACACAGCCAGCATCGCGCCGCCGAAACCGAAATTCACCGCAAAAAATGCCGCATAGGCTTTGAGATATGCTTTTACGGTATGCGTAGGAAAGGAAACTGCAACGATAATTCCAACAGCGGTCATATGTAAAAGCACGGTAACTGCAAGCGGCATTTCCGGAGCAAATAGGATTAGAGAATACAGTCCGCCCAAAACCGCGCCGCATAAAATGCGGATACGCCGTACCGAAACCCGCAAAAACCGGTTCGTAATCAGCAGCAAAAAGTAATTGACAAATAGATTGATGACAATCAGAACATCCGCATAGATGACCAACGCGACACCTCCCACTGAAAAACCCCGATACCGTAATTATAACGGTATCGGGGTTGAAATTTTGTCGCTTTGTGGGCGTATTTAATTTTTCCTTTTCCGAAGATAATCCTCTAAAATAATGACAGCGGAAACCGCGTCAACGATTTCTTTTCGCTTTTTACCGCGCGTGTCAGTCAAATTCAACGCGTTATGTGCGGAAACCGTTGTTAAGCGTTCATCTTGAAATTCTAACGGTAAATCGGTTTTCGCCTGCAAAAGCGCCGCAAAGGAGCGGCAATTCTCGGCGCGAAAGCCCTCAGAGCCGTCCATATTTTTCGGCAATCCGAGTAAAAGGAGTTCCGCACGCTTTTCATCGGCAATTTTTGCAATCGTTTCCGCTAAATTTTCCGCGTTTTTCTCGTGAATCACCGTAACGGGAGACGCCAGCATTTCTAATTTGTCACATACGGCAATCCCCGTGCGCGCATCACCGTAATCGATTGCTAAAATTACCATACCTGTACCTTGCCGACAATGTCCGACACGGATTTTTCGCCGTGTGCGTCCAAATATTCGTTAATACCTGCAATCACCTTTAACGGCGTATAGGCATCGGTAAAATTCGCCGTACCGATTTGCACCGCAGTAGCGCCGGCTAACAGCATTTCCACGGCGTCCTGCCATTTGGTAATGCCACCCAGACCGACCACAGGAATTTTCACGCGGTTTGCGACCTGCCAAACCATACGAAGCGCCACGGGGAATACCGCCGCACCCGACATTCCGCCCGTATTGTTTTTAAGAATGGGGCGGCGGGTGTTGATGTCAATTTTCATACCCGTTAAAGTATTGATTAAGGAGACGGCGTCTGCCCCGCCCGCCTCTGCCGCGGCGGCCATTTCGGTAATATCCGTCACATTGGGCGTGAGTTTAATCATCAACGGCTGTTCGGCTACAGCTTTTACCTGTTTCGTAATATTTTCGACACTTTTTGCATTTGTGCCGAACGAAACGCCGCCCTCTTTAACATTCGGGCAAGAGATATTCAGTTCAATCATATCCACACCTGTGCCCTGCAAACGGCGCACAGTCTCGACATAATCCTCCACCTGACTGCCAGCAATATTGGCGATAACCACTGTATTTTGCTTTTTAAGGAACGGCAAATCATCTCGAATAAAAGCGTCCACGCCCGGATTTTGCAGCCCAACGCTGTTCAAAATACCGGACGGTGTTTCAGCAATACGCGGTGCCGGATTGCCGCGCCGCTCGTGCAGGGTTGTACCTTTACACGAAATACCGCCTAAACGGGAAATATCGTACAGGCGCGCATATTCCTGCCCAAAGCCAAAAGTACCGCTGGCGGTAATCACAGGATTTTTAAATTCTACGCCTGCAATGTTCACACGCAAATCAGCCATTGAAATCGACCTCCTTCGCATCAAATACAGGACCGTTTTTACAGACATGGCGCATATGCTCGCCATCCTTTTCGTGCGTTTTGCAAGCGCACACCAAGCACGCGCCGATACCGCATCCCATACGCTGTTCCAGCGAAACATAGCATTGTACATTGTGTTCTGCACACATTGCCGCAACGCCTTTAAGCATCGGCATCGGCCCGCAGGCATAGACCACACAGTCGGGTTTTTCGACCAACTTATCCTTTAAAATATCCGTCACAAAGCCTTTTGTACCGTAAGAGCCGTCATTGGTGGTAACCGAGACACAACGGCAACACTGTTGGAAATCCTCTAACAAAATTAACTGTTCTTTTGAGCGGAAGCCCAAAATTGCTTCGGCATTCTCACCGTAATCCTGCGCCGCACCGAGCATAGGCGGGCAGCCGATACCGCCGCCGATAAAAACAGCAGGTTTTTCCTTGTCGGGGAAAAAGCCGTTGCCCAAAGGCCCTAAAATATTGAGCTCATCCCCTGCCTTTTTGGTCGCTAACCACGCTGTTCCCTCGCCGCGCACTTCAAACACAATGGTAATTGTTCCGTTTGCTTGGTCGATTTCGGAAATCGAAATCGGTCTGCGCAAGGTTTTTTCACCGCATTGAATATTGACGAAACGCCCGCACCAACTCTCTTTTGCCAAAGCGGGACAATCCAAAACAAAACGATATGTGGTTGCATTCAGTTTTTCAACCGATTGGATTTTAAAATACGCCTGAACCATAAAAAACTCCTTTTTTAAAGTTTTTGTACGCGAAGCTCCTCAACCGCGTTATTTTTTGCAAGGCATTGTGCCAAAGCCGACGCTGATTCAACTGACGGTAAAACCGGAATGCGGCGTAACAGCGCCGTTCTGCGAATTCGAACATCGTCCTCGTTAATTTTCGGTCCGTTTTGGGCAGTAGAAACCAAATAGGACAGTCGATTTTTCAAAATCAGCGTCAAAGTGTTCGGCTCGCCCTCGTGCATTTTTCGCACGGCATTTGCTGCCACATGATTGGCATTTAACAGTTTCGCCGTGTTGGAGGTCGCATATATTTTGAAATCCTGCTGTAAGAATTCATTGGCGAGCGGCACGCTGGCCTGCTTATCCGTATCCGCAACGGAAATCAGCACACCGCCAGTGCGCTTGATACGCATACCCGACGCGATAAAGCCTTTTAATAACGCTTCATCAAAGGTATCGGCAACGCCCATTACTTCCCCCGTGGATTTCATTTCGTCGCTGAGTTGTATATCTGCACCTGCAAGCGCCTCAAAACTGAACACGGGTACGCGAACAAAGTATTTTGCAGGCTCTTTATAAAGCCCCGTGCCGATACTGATATCCCGCAAACTTTCGCCGAGCATTAACCGCACGGAAAGTTCCACAATCGGCAATGCGGTTGCTTTACTCATAAACGGAATATTCCGCGTCGCTACCGCACTGGCCGAGGTCATATACACTGCATTATCATACACAACGAATTGAATGTTTAAAAGACCTTTTACTTTTAATTCCCGCACAAGTCTGCCAGTAAACTCAACCACTTCTTCTTTAATCGCCTGTGAAAGTGAAACCGTCGGATAGACGGAAATGGAATCCCCCGCGTGCACCTGTGCTTTTTCGATATGCTCATAAATACCGGGAATTAAAAAGTCCTCGCCGTCCGTGAGCACATCCACCTCGACACCTTTACCGATAAACACACGGCGAGAACCGGTATGGCGAATATTCAAACGGTCTAAAATATCGAAAAATTCGATTTTATTTTTCAGCTTTTTGTGTACTGCGGCATCCGCACCGTATATCGTCACGCCAAGTTTCTCCAATACTTCGGATTTACGCAACGCTTCCCCGCCGCCAAACACCAAAACGGCACCGTTCGGGTGCTCCGTAGCTACAACATTTACAACATCTTCCTCGGTAATCGGGTCAACATATAATTTGTCCGCCGCCGAGAAATCTGTCGTATTTGCCGCCGGATTGTTGTTCAGCATAACGGTTTCATAGCCGAAATCCTTTAAAGTGCGCAACGCTTGATACGCGGCATAATCACGGTCTGCGCCCAAACCGATGGAAGTAGGTCCTGCGCCGACAACCAAAATTTTTGATTTTTTGCTCGGGTGTGCGTCCAAATACATTGCCGCTTCATTATCTTCGTCCCAAGCGGAATAAAAATACGGCTTTTGCACATCAAATTCCGCCGCGCAGGTATCCACGGTATTATAGGAAGAAAAGCGCTTATCCGGCAATTCTTCCATATCACAGAATTTTTGAATTGCACTATCCAAAAAGCCAATGGATTTGGCATATAAATAAGTTTCTTTCGTATATCCTGCACGCAAAGCAAGCTCTGTATCGGCAATGTTTTTAAACTTCAAAAGATAATACATATCCATTTTAGTTATCTTTCGGATTTCATCCAAAGACATACCGCGTTTGATGGCTTCATATACGGCAAAAATACGCTCGTTATCCCGCGAATGCAGTAACGCAGAAAGTTCTTCTTCTGTTGCCAAACGGAGTTTCGGCAACGCAATAAATTCCGTTTTCGGGTTCATAGAGCGAATGGCTTTCAAAAATGCCAACTCAAAGCTCGTTCCGATTGCAAACGCTTCGCCGGTTGCCTGCATAATCTCGCCGAGTGCACGGGTGGATGCCTCACCAAAATGCTCAAACGACCATTTGGGCACTTTTACGGCGCAATAGTCAATCGCCGGTTCATTTGCCGCCGTCGTGACACCGGTAATATCATTACGAATTTCATAAAGCTTATACCCGAGCGCAATTTTCGCGCACACAGCGGCAATCGGATATCCCGTCGCTTTGGAAATTAAAGCAGAGGTGCGGTTTAACTGCGGTTCCACGCCCAAAACGATATATGCGCCCGTTTCGGGATGCACGGCAAAGCGTACCATACAAACGCCCTCTATCTGCAAGCGGCGCGCCAATTTACGGGCGGTACGGCGTAGTTTAGAGGTCTGTGCATCGGTTAAGGTTTGTGCGGGCAAAACAACAATACTGTCGCCGTCGTGCACACCGACAGCATCGATGTTTTCCGTACTGCAAATACTGATACAGTTATCTACGGCATCACGCACACAGCAAAACGCGATTTCTTTATAGCCATCTACGCATTTTTCAAGCATAGCCTGCCCGACCAAAGATTTCTGCGCACAGGAAGTAAAACAATCCGTCAGTTCTTCTGCGGTATTACAACGCACAAAAGCACCGCCCTCTGGTGAAAATGCCGCTTTGCAGGAAATCGGATACCCAGCCTCGTTTGCAAATGCAAGCGCTTCTGCTTGCGCACTGACAATCGTAGACGGCAAAAACGGCTCGTCGGCTTCCGCCAGCATCGTTTGCAGTGCCTGCGCATTTCGGACGCTTTTGATGACTTCCGGCTGTGCGCCGAGCAAAACCGTGCCGTGCTCCTCTAAATAACCGTTTTGAGAAAGTTCCAAGCAAATTTCCAATCCGGTTTTACCGCCCGCGGTTGCTAAAATGGCATCCGGCTGTTCCACTTCGATAATTTTTTTGATAGTTTCCCCGTTTAACGGCTCAATATACACGGTATCGGCGAGATTACGGTCGGTCATCACCGTAGTTGGATTAGAGTTGACCACTACAGTCTGTACGCCCTCCTGCTTGAGTGCATTTAACATTTGCGTTCCCGCATAATCATATTCCCCGGACTGCCCAATCACCACAGGACCTGCACCGATGACCAGGATTTTTTTGTAAGCCTTACTCATTTCTTTGCCTCCCCGAGCATTTCGACAAAACGGTCAAAAATCCATGATGTACTGCTGTCGCGGTCACCGTTTGGCGTAAACTGTACGGAAATCGCAGGAAACGCTTTATAAGAAAGCCCTTCAATCGAACCGTCATTCAAATTTTTCATAGAAACTTCAGCCACACTCGGCGCAACGGTTTCAAGCTTTACCGCATAACCGTGATTTTGGTCTGTCACCATAAATGTTTCCGTACCGCAAAGTAAGACAGGTTGATTGGACCCGCGGTGTCCCTGTGCCATTTTTTCAATTTTTGCACCGACAGACAGCGCCAGCATTTGATGCCCCAAACCAATGGCAAAAATCGGCAGACCGAGTTTGGTCATTTCTTGAATATTCTGCATAAAAACCGGATTATCATCGGGGTCACCCGGACCGTCGGAAAGAAAAATCCCGTCCGGCGAAAGCGCCTTCACCTGCTCTGCCGTATAGTCAGCAGGTAACAATTCTAAAGCGCACCCGCGGGATGTTAAGGCTTCCAGCGTTGCACGCGGAAAACCGTAATCCAACACGGCAACACGGTATTTTGCCTGCGGCGCGGCTACAAATTCAGGGCTATGCAGGGTAACCGCTTCCACAGCGCCTGAAATGGTATAGGCGCGAATTTCCCGAAGAAAGCTTTCCTTACCCTCTAAAGATTCCGTAATTGCACCTTTCATATAGCCCTTGTCGCGCAATGCGCGTGTCAGGCGTCTTGTATCAATCCCGTAAATACCGACAATCCCACGGCGCGAAAGATATTCGTGCAGAGACACGCCGCTTTCCGGCGAATCGCACCATTCGCGCACAATATAGCCGTTCGACATAATTTCAGACTCACGACCGTTATCGGCTACACCGCGATTACCGACCAACGGATAGGTTTGCGCAACAATTTGCCCGTAATAGGTCGGGTCGGAAAGCAGTTCTTCATACGACGCCGTACAAGTATTAAAAACGACTTCCCCGACAGCAGTTCCCGCCTTTCCCATAGAAAAGCCTTCAAAAACGGTACCGTCTTCCAAAAGCAAATAGGCTCTGTTAGTATGTTGTGCCATATGGACAGCCCTTTCGTTTATTTTCTGACAGACAACAGCTCGTCACGCATACGAATTGCTTCAACGCGCGCGGCTTCGGCATACTGTTCTTCTGTATAATCGCCTTTTTTGTAAGCGCACATAATCCCGCGTGAAGAGTTTATCACAGCGCCCAACCCGTTGGCATCAAATGCGGGCGCTACATCCTGTGCACCACCGCCCTGCGCACCGTAACCGGGTACCAAAAAGAAGGTATGCGGAAGCGCCGCACGCAATTCCGTAAGCTGTGCAGGGTATGTTGCGCCGACTACAGCACCGACCGCAGAATATCCGTATTCCCCACAGGAATCCGCGCCCCAATGCTCACACATATCTCCCATCGTGCGATAAATCGTTTTGTCGCCTATCTGTTTATCCTGCAACTCTCCTGAGGATTTATTCGAGGTTTTGACAAGCACGAAAATGCCCTTGTCCTGTGCCTTACAGATATTCAAAAGCGGTGCAATCCCGTCCGTACCGAGGTAACCGTTTACGGTTAAGGCGTCTGCGTCAAAGGGTGCAACCTCTGTGCCGCTGACGGAAACGGTACCAAGATGCGCCGCCGCATATGCTTCCATCGTTGTGCCGATGTCATTACGCTTTCCGTCGGTAATGACGAACAATCCTCTTTCTTTTGCATATTGTATGGTTTCATACAGTGCCCGCACGCCTTGCCAACCATACATTTCATAATAGGCACATTGCGGTTTCACCGCCGGCACAATGTCATACAAGGCGTCAATCAACCCTTTGTTAAAGGTCAACAACGCATCTGCCGCACCTTCTAAAGTGTTGCCGAATTTTTGAAAGGATGCTTCTTTGATAAACGCGGGAATAAAATCCAACTTCGGGTCAAGCCCCGCCACCGTTGGATTGTTTTTTTCAAGAATCGCCGCGCAAAGTCTGTCAAATCCCATATTCAGTTCTCCTTTATTCCGTCATTATACACAATTTTGCCCGCCGAAACGGTCATTTTGATTTTAGACTGCAATTTACAATTCTTAAATACACAGTTTTTAGATTTTCCGTGTAAGTAGTCTGTATCCACTGTCCAAACTTCGTTCTCATCGATTAAAATCAAATCCGCACGCGCACCGACGCGCAATGTACCGCCATCTATACCGAGAATTTGCGCGGGTTTTACAGACATTTTATAAAGCAAATCCGAAAGTGACATCACGCCTGATTTCACAAGCGCCGTATAGCTTGCCGCAAACGAGGTTTCCATACCGATTACGCCGTTCGGCGCTTTGAAAAAGTCCGCTTTTTCCGCCGCAGTATGCGGCGCGTGGTCTGTGGCAATTACATCCAAAGTACCGTCTAAAACGCCGCGCAAAACCGCTCTACGGTCGTTTTCTGCACGAAGCGGCGGATTCATACGGTAATCGGCATCTTTTTCTTTGATTTTTGCATCGGTAAAAATAAAATAATGCGGACAGGTTTCTGCAGTAATGTGCAGTCCGCGCGCTTTGGCATCTCGAATGAGCGCGACACTGCCCGCCGTGCTGACATGGCAAATGTGAAGCCGCGCATTTTGCGGTGCAGACATCAAAAGTGCAATTTCCCGCGCTGTACCGACATCTTCTGCGGAATTCGGAATTCCTTTT
>JBJEPR010000134.1:0-3211 GCA_051881335.1 Candidatus Fimenecus sp.
CGAGGCTTGTATGGACGCAATCAAACGGTATATGGCAGTACGCCCTGTGGATAAAGTGAAGCAAAAGGATAAAAACGCACTGTTTTTAAGCAGTCGCTATCAGCGCATCAGTCCGAAAACTGTACAACATATGGTTTACGGGTATTTAGACAAATGCGGGCTTGGAAACCGCGGTCTTTCCGTGCACAAATTGCGGCATACCGCCGCCACACTGATGTATCAACACGGGCATGTGGATGTTTTGGTACTGAAGGAAATTTTAGGCCACGAAAATTTGGGTACAACGGAAATTTATACACATTTGGTTGATGAGCAACTTAAAAAAGCTTCGGACGCAAATCCTCTTGCGAATGTTAAGGCTAAAAAAGACTGATTTTTCCGTGAAATAAGTAAAATGTGACTGCACCTATGGCGGCTGAAAGCATCATAATAATCAGCAATACAAAGTGACGAAGCATATACAGTTTAATCGCATTGAAGCCGTCAAAGCTGTCTGCTCTTTTCAGTAAACAACGATTTATATCTCGCGAAAACAGGATGCTTTCTTTACAGCTGAACAAAAGGGATGCCGCAGACAGGACTGTCGGCAATAATAAGAACAGCGCGTAGTATTGCAATCCTTGCAAAGTATAGGTTTTGTATAGGCAGGCAGAAACTGTTCCGATGCCCAATCCCTTTACAAGCGGCAAGAGCCACAAAAACGGTTCTCCGGCTAAACACAACCCCAGTAAAAAAGCCACCGATATATATATGCAGTCCGTTCCAAAGGTGGATAAAAAATTCAGCCAAACCGATTGGGCTTCGCTTTGCTTAAAATGTGCGTCTACAAGATTTTGTAATGTGATGGTTGTTGTGTTATTTGCAAATTTCACGAAAAGAATGCCGAGCAGTACCCCGCAAATAAACATAGTCGTCAGAAGTATCAGTTTTTGATTCTTTTTAAATGTATTCGGACCAAATCGGTTTTTTTTACGAATTCCCGTTGCAATGATAGTTGCGTGTGTTTTGCGTCTGTTCATTTTTAACACCTTTACTTTAATTATATTTTTTTACCGATAATTCCGCCGAGTATCGGGCACACCAGACTTAAAGCAATCGGTATACAGATAAACACAGTACATTGCGCTTTTGAAGCGATCAGCATACAAAGCAATACCAACAACAACTGTGTAAAGCCTGCAAAAAAGCAATTCGGAAAAACAGGATTTCGTTTGCGCGCTGTGCATAAAATTCCGCATATCAGTGCCGTGCACCCGTATACCGTGTAAACAGCAATATGTAAATGTGTTGACGG
The DNA here is from genome assembly GCA_051881335.1 of Candidatus Fimenecus sp. GTDB lineage: Bacteria > Bacillota > Clostridia > Oscillospirales > Acutalibacteraceae > Fimenecus. Next base: position 1,295 of record JBJEPR010000134.1, read on the forward strand.
CGTCTCGCTTTTCAGTAAATATGCAGAAAGAAGTGCTATACCGAGTAGGAAGAGGAAAAATCCTGTTACGCCGTACAGCAGAACGGATTTGATGCTGTATGTATTTGTATTTTTTCCTTGCGCCGATGCTCGGCGTGAAGAATGCCGTTTTTTTGCTTTCACGGACATAAAAACACCCCCGCACACTTTACTAAAAAGTATGCGGGGGTAGTTTTGAATATGCGCTTTATCAATCTTCTTTTTTACTTTTCTTTTTTGCTTTTTCTTCTTTTTCTTTCTCCTGGGCAGCTTTCGCAGCTTCACGCTCAGCTTGAAGTTTTTCGTTTGCAGTATTGTTCATTTGAATTGCCCAACGCGCAATTTTCATTTTATTGCGGTCCGCACCGGTTTCAATAATCAAAGAATCCTCTTTTACCGTGACCACTCTGCCCATAATACCGCCGATGGTTGTGATTTCATCACCGACTTGTGTACCGTCACGCATTTCCTGCTCTTTCTTTTGTTGCTTTTTCTGCGGGCGAATGGTAAAGAAATACATAACCGCAAACAATGCAACCATCAGTAAAATGGTCGGCCAAATGCTGGTTGAGCCGGTTGTGGATGTGGCTTCCAAGGGTAACAAGACATTAAACATTACTAAATTCCTCCAAATTTTAAGTCATCTTATTATACATAGAATTGACAGAATTTGCAATAGATATAAAAAAATTAACAAAATGCTCATATTTAGATGCGAGTGTCGAGTTTCTCGACATTTTCATTTTTAAAGCTTTCAAATGTACCGTTTTCAATATGCGCACGGATTTCGGAAAGCAGCGTATTATAGAAATAAAGATTATGTATTACACACAGACGCATCGCAAGCATTTCACCTGCTTTAAACAGATGTCGTATATACGCGCGTGAATGATGTTGACAGGTTGGGCATTGACAGCCTTCCTCTATTGGGGACAAATCATTTTTATACTTTTCATTATTTAAATTGATAATGCCGTCTTTGGTGAATAAATGCCCGTGTCGCGCGTTGCGGCTCGGCATCACGCAGTCGAATAAATCCACACCGCGGCTGACGGCTTCTAAAATGTTGCCGGGTGTGCCAACGCCCATTAAATAGCGTGGCTTGTTTTTGGGCATAAACGGCTCAACTGCAGAAATAATACGATACATATCCTCTTTCGGCTCGCCGACTGCAAGCCCGCCTATGGCGTAGCCGTCTAAATCCAATTCCACAATTTGCTTCATATTTTCAACCCGCAAATCGCCATAGGTGCAACCTTGGTTTATCCCAAACAGCAGTTGATTTGGGTTGACTGTGCCCTCTAATGCGTTCAAACGCGCCATTTCTGCTTTACAGCGCACAAGCCAGCGCACGGTGCGTTCACAAGAAGCTTTTGCATAATCGTATGCTGCGGGATTTTCTACGCACTCATCAAATGCCATAGCAATTGTAGAACCGAGATTGGACTGAATTTGCATACTTTCCTCAGGCCCCATAAAAATTTTACGGCCGTCAACATGCGAATGAAAATGTACGCCTTCTTCTTTGATTTGCCGCAATTTTGCAAGCGAAAACACTTGAAATCCGCCGCTGTCTGTTAAAATCGGCCCGCCCCAACCCGTAAATTGGTGTAATCCGCCGAGTTCTTTGATGAGGGAATCGCCGGGACGCACATGTAAATGGTAAGTATTGCACAACTGTACCTGGCAGCCAATATCCTTTAAGTCAAAGCTTGACACCGCGCCTTTGATAGCGCCGGCAGTCGCAACATTCATAAATGCAGGCGTTTGCACCGTGCCGTGAACCGTTTGAAATTCTCCACGGCGGGCAGTTCCGTCTGTTTTTAAAACTGTAAACATAAAACTCTTGTATGATATAGTCGAGGCTACATCATACCCTTTCTAAATATTTACACTCAC
>JBJEPR010000135.1:0-3142 GCA_051881335.1 Candidatus Fimenecus sp.
ACCCTATAAAATGTATTTCGTGCGTAGGGAACGGTCTTGACCGTTCCGTAAAATTGTACCAAAATCCACGGGCGGCCGAGGTCGACCGCCCCTACCAACCGTAGGGAACGACCGAAGGCGCGTTCCGCCAAATTACATCAAAATCCACGGGCGGGCGTGGATTTTCTCCGAAAACGGGCACCCTTTTGTCCGCATTCGCGGACATTTCCCCTGTCAGGGGAATAACCCGCCACTACGCGTACAAATCCCAATTTGTCATCCTGAGCGAAGCGAAGGATCTCAAAAATCCTCAAAATAGAAATATCAAAACGAGATTCTTCGCCTAACGGCTCAGAATGACAATCGGCGGGCGTGGAAGCCGCCACTACGCGTACAAATCCAAATTCGTATAAATTTTCAATCAAGCGGATAAGGGCAAGATGCTCTACCAAGGAAACCAACGATACAAAATTCTACGATTCCAATATCGGCATAGGGTCAACGGCGTTGCCGTCCTGCCGCATTTCAAAATGCAAATGCACCGCATCTGCCGACTCGACGGGGACACTGCCCAAATTGCCGATACGGTCGTTGATTTTCACTTTGTCGCCGACCGAAGCGGTACTCCCCTTGCCGAGCCCGCAGTAGCGCGCCACAAGCCCGTCACCGTGGTCAATTTCCACCACAGTGCCCCATAAAACATCGTCATATACCGCTTTCACTACCCCGTTGTTCACCGCGCGAACCTGGTCGCCGACTGTGCCGAGGAAATCCACGCCGTTATGCACGCGCCAGTCTCCCATTGTTTTGGACTGCACCATATCTCCGTTCGAAAATGCCTTGTCCACACCGCCCGAAAGCGGCAGGGAAAAGTGCTCGGCACGCGTAATGCCGTCCTCCTGCGCCATAACCGCTTGTTCATCGGTTGCCGCTTGCGTCGGAACGGCGGTTGTTGTCGGCGCATCGGTCACCTCTGCACCTTGGGTATATGCCGCCAAATCCGAAGTATCCAATGTGACGCTCGGCGCGGTGGTTTGCGTTTCCTCCGCTTCTTTCGGTGCCAAGCGGAACGAGGCGGCGTTTTTGGCGACGGCGAATGCCGCACACAAAGCAATCACCAGCCCCGCATACAGCAGTGCCGTGCGTTTTCCGAGTTTTTTGAAGCCCTTTCCGACTTTTTTGCGTTCAGACATCTTCTGACACCTCCGTTGAGACAGTGTGCCCGCTTTTCCGAAAAAATATACACTTTTGGAAAGAAAGTACAAAAAATTCTGCGCCACATTCGTCTTTTTCTTGACAGAAATCCCGAAAAGATATAAAATATCTAAGATAGTGTACTATAATGCGATCATAGTATGCTGTCCGTTTGATTTTATCGTTTTCATTCCATAAAATTGAAAATTTTTCCAAAGGAGGTGCTATGCTTTTTGAATCCGATACTTATAGCAGTCATCGCAGCGGTGGCGGCGGCAGTGGTATTCGGTGTGCTCGGGTTTGTGCTGGGCGGCGCGCATCGCAAAAAGGTTGCCGAGGCGGCAATCGGCTCTGCGACAGAGGAAGCGGCGCGTATCGTCAACCAGGCCGTGCAAACAGCCGAAAGCAAACGGAAAGAAACCGTGCTTGAAGCAAAAGATGAGGCCCACAGGCTCATCACCGAAGCCGAAAAAGAAACCAAGGAACGCCGTGCCGAAGTACAGCGTCAAGAAAGACGACTGATTCAAAAAGAAGAATCGCTGGACAAAAAAGTCGAAGCGATGGAGAAAAAAGAAGAAGCTTTGAGCCAAAAGCTCAAAGAAGCTGACGACAAGCTCGCGGAAGTCGAGCAAATCAAAAAAAGCCAGTTCGATATGCTTGAAAAAATTTCGGGCTTTACGAAGGAACAGGCAAAATCCTTGCTGTTGAGCAGCCTTGATGAGGAATTGACACACGACAAGGCCGTCCGCATTATGGACTTTGAGCAACGCACTAAGGATGAGGCGGACACGCTTGCGCGGGAGATTATTTCGACCGCCATTCAGCGTTGCGCGGCAGACCACGCGTCCGAGGCGACCGTTTCGGTGGTCGCATTGCCCAATGACGAAATGAAGGGCAGAATTATCGGCCGTGAGGGTAGAAATATCCGTACCTTGGAAACCATTACAGGCGTGGATTTGATTATCGACGATACCCCCGAGGCCATTACCGTGTCGAGCTTTGAGCCGGTACGCCGCGAGGTGGCGCGTTTAACGATTGAAAAACTCATTTCCGACGGGCGTATTCACCCCGCCCGTATTGAGGAAATGTATGAAAAATCCCGCCGTGAGGTCGAGCAGACCATTCGCCAGACAGGCGAGCGCGCGGTGATTGACGCCGGCGTCAACGGCGTGCACCCGGAGCTTGTGAAACTGCTCGGCAAGCTGAAATACAGAACCAGCTACGGGCAAAATGTACTCAACCATTCCTTAGAGGTTTCGTATCTTGCAGGTCTTATGGCGGCAGAGCTCGGCGCAGATGTGAAAACCGCGAAACGCGCAGGGCTTCTGCACGATATCGGCAAGGCGCTTGACCGCGAATATGACGGCACACATATTGAGCTCGGTGTGGAATACGCCAAAAAATACCGCGAAAACGAACAAGTCGTGCACGCCATTCAAGCGCACCACGGCGATGTGGAAGCGAAAACCGTTGTGGCTTGCCTTGTGCAGGCGGCAGACGCCATTTCTGCGGCACGCCCCGGCGCGCGCCGTGAAAATGTGCAGAATTATATCAAACGCCTTGAAAAGCTGGAGGAGATCGCAACTTCTTTTGACGGCGTTGAAAAATCCTTTGCCATTCAGGCAGGGCGCGAGATTCGCATTATGGTGAATCCCGATGTCGTATCCGACGACCGTATGACCATTGTCGCCCGAGATATTGTGAAAAAAATCGAGGACGAGTTGGAATATCCCGGGCAAATCAAGGTGCATATTATCCGTGAGAACCGGGCAATCGAATACGCAAAATAAATGCTTCATTTGCCGCTCCGATTCTGCCGGATACAGAGTCGGGGCGGATTTTGCTTCGTTGGTTTTGCATCGTAAATTTACTTTGTAGGTAATCTTTACAAATCCTCTCGAATGGAAATCTGTGCAAATTGGGATTTGTACGCGTAGTGGCGGGTTATTCCCCTGACAGGGGAAATGTC
>JBJEPR010000136.1:0-3124 GCA_051881335.1 Candidatus Fimenecus sp.
CCCCCGATTTGGTTATCTTTACGGGCGACCAGTTCAAAGGCTACGGTGTAAGTTTCTTGCTCGGTGACCGCGAAGCAAACTACAAGCGAGCGATTGATAATTTAATTGCGCCCTTAGAAGCACGCGGAATTCCGTTTTCCTTTGTATTCGGCAATCACGATGACCAAGCGTTTGGTATTCCGAAAGAAAAACAACTCGAAATGTACCGTTCGCACAAAAATTGCATTGCCGTGGCGGGCGATACTTCTTTGCCGGGACTTTGCAATCAATATATCAATTTGCGCTCAGCAGACGGTGAAAAAATTCTGTTTAATTTGTATTTGGTGGACTCGCTTTCCACCACGCTCGACGGCAAATGCGCAAGCGTTTCCAAAGAACAAATTGAATGGTATCGTGCTGTGCGTGACAGTTTAAAGGAACAAACGGGCGAGTATGTACCCTCGATTCTTTTCCAACATATTCCTGTGCCTGAAATGTGGGATGTTTTAAAAGAAGTGCCGAAATCGCATAAGCCCCACGCGGAGGGCTTTCGTGCGCACGCAGGCAAATTCTATGCGATTGACGAGCGATTTTTGCAAAAAGGGAATTGCGACTTTTTGTTGGAAACGCCTGCAACCCCCGCCGAAAATTCGGGCGAATTCGAAGCCGTTTCCGAAATGGGTGACACGCTTGCGATGTTCTTTGGGCATGACCACAACAACAGCTTTGTCAGCCGCTATCAAAATATCCTGCTCGGCTATACGCAAGGGTGCGGCTTCAATGTGTACGGTCCGAAACTCAATCGCGGCGTGCGGCTGATTGACTTAAACGCGGAGAACTTACATACCTTTGAAACCCACACCTTGTTATACAGAGATTTGTTCACGGCGCGGGATATTCAAAACAAACCGAAATATCTTTTGTATTCCTATGCGCCGCCGAGTGTGGAATCTGTTTTACCGAAATTGAAAAAAGTCGGTATCGCCGCAGGTGTTGTAGCGGCAGGCGGGATTGTATATGCGCTTGCCAAACGGAAATAACAAAAAGCTTTAAAAGAAAAGCGATGAGACCGGATTTCCTGTCTCATCGCTTTTTTCTCTTTCATTTGCAAGCGAAAATTATTCGCCTTTCATATCGAGCAACTGTACTTTACCTCTGAACGAATCTTCGCTGACTTTGATAGAGTCAAAAATCGCCGCTTTGATGTCGTCCTCGGTGACGCCCAGCTCCAAGCAGTCTTTCTGCTCGGTGAAAATGTTAACATCCATAATGTAGGGGAGATACAGCGGGTCCATACCGCTGTCCACGCCGCGGGCTTCATAGTCTTTAATGACCTTGCCCATACCCATTTTCATCATCCAGGGTGCAACGCCCATGATTTTTCTGCCCTTCATACCGCGGGCTTCATATACAATGGCGAGGAACTCTTTCCAGGTCATATTATACATACCGATTTTGTATGCACGGAAACCGCCGACCTCTTTTTCGCAGGCACCGGCAATCGCCTGACCGACCTGACGGACGGTAAGCATCGTGGTGCCGCCCTTCGGATACATTGTGAAAGGCCACTTGTCCATAAATTCAATCTGCTCAATGAGAATAACCCAAACAGGCTTTCTGCCGGGCTGTGTGCCGAAAATATAAGGCAGTTCCAAAACGGAAACATCAAAGTTTTCATCGGCATATTTCTCGCAGACCTTTTCCTGGTCAATACGGCTCTTAATGTAAGGATTTTTTTCGCAAATCGGCATATCGGGACGCTCTTTTGCAAGCCAGCTGAAGTAGGAGCCGAGCACAACCGCGCGTTTTAAGCCGGCTTCTTTGCAGAGGGGAAGAATTCTTTCCAACGGCGCAATGTTGAATTTGTAGTAGGAATCGTAAACAGGCGCGGGGCATTCTTTACGCTCGTCAATGCCCGCCGCGAACACAAAGCAATCACAGCCTTTGAGCATTTCGCGGATTTCATCATCCGACATTTCGTTGATGTTTTTGAAAATGAGTTCCATTTCCTTCGGAATGGGAGCTCCTTCGGGAAGGGGCGGAAGCGCAACACTTTTGACTTCGTGCCCTCTCTCAATGAGGATTCTGGCAGCTTCACAGCCCAAAAGACCGGTGCCGCCAATCATAAATACTTTCATACATCTACCTCCAAATTTCTGCATTCAAAGAGCGAAAAGCAGGAAAATTGCGCCGTTTTTTCCATTCTTTCGCTGATTGTTAACAGTATAACACACTTTCCCTGTAATTTCAACTGATGATTTTAAAACTCTGTAATGCGTCACATATAACAAAAATGTCATCCTGAGCGTAGCGAAGGATCTCATTTGAATTTGCAAGAGATTCTTCGGCTTCGCTCAGAATGACAGAATAGGCGAGTGTTGCCCGCCGCCTTGACAAACCCCACAAAACCGCTTACACTAAACGAGTATGAAAAGAGGAAACACAATGAAAATCAACTATCAAACCGAAATGGAGCAGGAAATTGCCCAATTGCCCGAGAACACACGCCCACGGCTTTTATTGCAATGCTGTTGCGCACCGTGTTCGAGCGCGGTGTTGGAAACACTCACAAAGTCCTTTGCGGTGACGGTGTATTTTTACAATCCGAATATCCACCCGCAAGAAGAATACGAAAAACGCCTTGCGCAGTTTCCGAAGCTTTTTCAAGCACCGTTTTGCGAAACGGTTCAAATGCTGGACGCGCCTTATGACCCCGAAGCCTTTTTTGAAGCCGCAAAAGGCTTGGAAGCCGAGCCCGAGGGCGGCGCGCGTTGTACGGAATGCTTTAAATTGCGACTGCGACAAACTGCCAAAACGGCAAAAGAACAGGGGTTTGACTATTTCACCACCACGCTGACTGTCAGCCCCCATAAAAACGCCGCGCTGTTAAATGAAATCGGCAAAGATTTGGGCGAAACATACGGCGTGAAGTTTTTGCCGTCGGATTTTAAAAAGAAAGAGGGCTATAAACGCTCCATAACCCTGTCGAAAGACCTCGACCTCTACCGCCAAACCGATTGCGGTTGCATTTTTTCCAAGCGTCGGCTATCCGCCACCCCGCATACGCGCGAAGAAAAAAATTAAAAATTTGGATTTGTAGGGGTAATTTGTCATCCTGAGCGAAGCGAAGGATCGCCAATAGCAA
>JBJEPR010000137.1:0-3121 GCA_051881335.1 Candidatus Fimenecus sp.
GAGCACGCGCACGCGGTACTGTAAATCCGCGTTTTCAGCTATAAAATCGAATTCGGTATGTATATTGAGCTGAACAGCCTTTTCACTATGGGTTTGCGCAATTAAAACATCAGAAATTTTGGCAGAAATATATCCGACTACGGCAATATCCCCTGAAATGCCGCTCGGCGGCAAAACAGGGCCCCAATCCCAGCCAAAGTGGCATTGCGGCTTGCGAATATGCGGAATCCCGTCTTGCCCGTTGTTGTTGCGCGGACATTTTTCAACAGCCTGTTTTTCTTTTACATAGTTTACAGGCGAATGAAATAAAAAGCGCAAGGTGTTGTGTTCTTGCAAATACGGTTTTACAGAAAAATCATATTTTAAATGCGCATTTTCGCCGTGACCGATGCATTCGCCGTTCAAATAGACATCACAAATCGTGTCTAAACAACTGCACTCCAAATCAATGCGCTCACACGAAAGAAGTTCGGCTGAACAGTCGAACTCCTTTTGATATTCCCAATCGGTACAGGCAACCCAATACACATCGTTTTCATTCATACCGACAAACGGGTCAGGAATTTGCTCGAGCCGCAACAAATCCAAATAGTTACAGCTGGGGACAACAGCCTTCTGCCATTCGCCTTTTTCCACTTCACGGAACAGCCAGTCACCGTTTAAATTTACTTTCATATTTCCGCCCTCAAAATGGGGTTACCCATTTGCTTTTTCACTCAAAAATTGAATAAACTTATAAAATTTGAAATTCGTTTTGCGAAGCAGCATCAGCTTTTTGCTGATTTGACCTGCGCGCACATATACATCGGGATTTGCAGCCTTGACCTTTGTGTCAAACGCCTTGAATTCGGCAATGACAGCCTTGTCGTCCCACGGAAAGCTGGAATAAATCGTGCTTTGTGTTCGGACAATCTCCGCGACGCGTGTTTCAATGTAATTCACATACTGCGGCACCGCATTCGCTTGCCCTTTATATTCGCGTGCAAAATCCAATAAACGCATACACACGCGGATGTGGTCATCTTTGTGTTTTTGAAAGCCTTTGATACTGACGCTTTGCGTATCCAGTGACAAACGGTACATATACACATAGCAGTCAAAAAAGGTTACGGTTTTTACATATGGAACAGGGAACAAAACATATTCTACATCCACATAAAAGCACTTTTCGTCCAGACGGATTTGGTTATCCTTTAAAATGCTTGTTTTGATAACCAATGCGTGCATCTGTAAAAGATTTTCCTCACACACCTCAGCAAACGAATATTCTTGCCCGGGCTTTAAAAAAGAAAAGGTTACTTTTTCTTCTTTATTTACATCATCATAATACAAGCTGTAATTTGTATATACAAAATCGGAATTACAGTTTTTCAGCGAATGCACAAGCGAAACAAAACCGGCCGTATTTACCCAGTCGTCGCCGTCTACGACCTTAAAATACTTACCGCACGCTTCTTGAATACCGACATTGATTGTAGAGCCATGCCCACCGTTTTCTTTGGAAATTAAGCGAAAGGTTTCAGGATATTGATCGGCATACTTTTTTGCTATTTCCGCGGTTCTGTCCTTTGAACCGTCATCCACCACCAAAACCTCAATATCCGCCAAAATTTGTTCATCAATAAAAGAAGAAAGGGTTGTATCTAAATACTTTTCAACATTATAGGAAGGAATCACAACTGAAATGATTTTATTCATATAATTAACTCCTTTATTTTAAACCTTTCATCATACGGTTTACCTTAACCAATGCGTGAATAGCACCGTAATTCTCCTGATACAGTAATTTAAAAATCATTTTTTCTTTTTTAGATAAAGTGGCATAATATGCATTTGAAAACGGCTTCTTGCAATATGTTAGCAATGTCTCTTTCAACTGATGAATTGCAGAATTAGGGTCGCCGGGAAAATTCAAAATTTCCCGTGCAGGTAAGAAAAACCCGTGAAAAATTGCTATCCATTCCAATTCTTCACGATAAGCTTCAAGAGCACCTTTTTCCGCATAGAAACTCCATATTTTTTGAATTGCCTGCGTTCTTTGCTCCACAGTACGCTGCGCATTTCCGTTTCGAAGTGCAGAATTATTACGCAAAAAATAGTTATATAGCGGCTTGCCACCGATATACACCGTGCGCTTTACATAATACTCCAACTGCGTCATCGCAATTAAATCTTCATACCATACCCCTGTCGGAAAAGAAAAGCCTGTATCTGCCAAAAAACTTCGCATGAATAGCTTATTCCACGGAGATGGGTCTGTCAATAATAATTCTTTGTATGTCGTCAGCGAAAGGACAGTATTCTCTGTAACATTTTGTTGTATTGTGTAAACCTCAGTACCGTTTTCCTGTACGGCATGGCAATTAAATATGAGTATTTCTGCTTGAAAATCAACAGCCTTGCCATAAGTTTCAGCAATCAAATCAGGTTCAATCCAGTCATCTGAATCCACAAATAAAACATATGTGCCGCAAGCAACGGAAAGCCCATTATTCCGAGCTGCACCTTGCCCGCTGTTTTCCTGATGCAACACTTTGATACGCGCATCATTTTGTGCATATTCTTCGCATATGGTACCGCTGTCATCCGTCGAACCGTCATCTACCAAAATAATTTCAATGTCCCTTTCGGTTTGATTTTGAATCGATTCAACGCACTTCGGCAAATATGCTGCAACATTATAGACAGGTACAATTACGCTGACCTTCGGCATAGCAGTTACTCCTTATTTGTTTTATCGAACGGTAATTTTGCGTGTGTTTGATTGAGAGAATGCATAAAAAAGCCTAAGAACGACCAAAACAGGAATGCCCCGCCCGTATTCATATAGAATGTCTCGGAATAAAACATCATAGACACAAAGACGGGTAAAAAGCACAGCAACAGGAAAGTATTGTATCTGTATTCTACCCCTTTTGCTTTGAAGAAATAACGGAAAAATACCGTTAAAACCGATGCAATGAAGCAAAGCAACAAAATCATACCCAAAATGCCTTGACTGACCAAAACATCTACAAAGCTGTTATGCATACTCGGGAATTTTCCCGAATCATTGTTGACAATATATGTCTCCGGCAAATTCTGTTCTGCATATGGAATGTAATTGCGGAAAGTAATCCCA
>JBJEPR010000138.1:0-3110 GCA_051881335.1 Candidatus Fimenecus sp.
GCGACGGCGATGTGCTGTTTATCGACGAAATCCACCGCCTTTCGCGCAGTGTCGAGGAGGTTTTATACCCCGCTATGGAGGACAACGCGCTCGATATTATCATCGGCAAAGGCCCTTCGGCGCGTTCCATTCGGTTGGATTTGCCGAAATTTACGCTTGTCGGAGCCACCACACGCGCGGGGCAGTTGACTGCACCTTTGCGCGACCGTTTCGGCGTGATTTTGCGGTTGGAAATGTATTCCCCCGAACAGTTGTCGCAAATCGTGAAACGCAGTGCAGGCATTTTAGGCATTGCCGTCGATGAAAACGGCGCGTTGGAGATTGCGTCGCGTTCGCGCGGCACACCGCGTATTGCGAACCGCCTGTTAAAGCGTGCGCGCGATTTCGCCGAGGTGATGGCAAACGGTGTGATTACCGAGGATACGGCAAAAATCGCCCTCGGCAGAATGGAAATTGACGAGTTAGGGCTTGACCAAATCGACCGCCTGCTGTTAACCACAATGATTCAAAATTATAACGGCGGCCCTGTCGGACTTGAAACCATCGCCGCCACGATAGGCGAGGAAGCCGTCACGATTGAAGATGTTTACGAGCCGTATTTAATGCAAATCGGCTTCCTTTCCAAAACCCCGCGCGGCAGAGTGGCGACTGCATTGGCATACCGCCACCTCGGTATCGCTATGCCGGGGCAACAGCAGTTAGAGCTATAAAAGGAGTATTTTATGGGCAGATTATTCGGAACAGATGGCGCGCGCGGCGTCGCGAACAGTGAAATCACCTGTGAACTTGCTATGCAAATCGGGCGTGCGGCGGCAATGGTGCTGACCGAAAATTTGGCGCACCGTCCGCGCGTGATGATTGGTATGGATACCCGCGCTTCGGGGGAAATGTTAGAGGCGGCGCTCACCGCAGGGCTTTGCTCTGTCGGGGCAGATGTCCTGCTTTTGGGCGTTGTGCCCACCCCCGCCGTGGCATATCTCGTCACCGCATACGGGTATGACGCAGGCGTGATGATTTCTGCCTCGCACAACCCCTGTGAATATAACGGTATTAAGATTTTTCAGTCCACAGGCTATAAATTGCCCGACGCGTTAGAAAACGAAATTGAAGCGATTATTTTAGACGCGGCAAAAGTGCCGCCCGTAATGGTCGGCGGCGATGTCGGCAGAGTGTCGCGTGCAAAAACGGCAGTAGACGATTATGTAAAGCACCTGCTGTCTACCACCGATGTGCGCTGTGACGGCTTAAAAATTGCGCTGGACTGTGCCAACGGCTCGTCGAGCGTATCGGCAAAAACCGTTTTTGAGGCACTCGGTGCGGAATGTATCGTCATTGCCGACAATCCCGACGGTGTGAACATTAACAAAGACTGTGGCTCGACGCATATGGGCGCTTTGCAAAAATGTGTTGTCGAAAACGGTTGCGACTTGGGATTTGCCTTTGACGGCGACGCCGACCGTATGCTTGCCGTAGACCACACGGGCAATTTGGTGGACGGTGACCGCGCCATCGCGCTGTGCGCAAAATATATGCAGAAAAACGGCACGCTCAAAAAAGATACCGCTGTGGTCACCGTGATGAGCAATATGGGCTTTTTCAAATTCTGCGACGAAAACGGCATTCATTGTGAGCGTACTAAGGTCGGTGACCGTTATGTGCTCGAAAATATGCTCGAAAACGGATATAGCATCGGCGGTGAGCAGTCGGGACATATCATCTTTTTGGACTACGCCACCACGGGTGACGGGCAACTGTCCGCGATACAGGTGTTAAAGGTGCTCAAAAATACGGGCAAAACCTTAAAGGAATTGGCGGATGAAATGGAAATCTATCCGCAGGTGCTTATCAATGTGCGCGTGTCGAATTACGGCAGAGCGCGCTTTACAAGCGATATGGAAATTAAAAACGCCATTGCCCGCGCCGAAGAAGAACTCGGCGACAGCGGGCGCGTGCTGGTGCGTGTTTCGGGCACGGAGCCGTTGGTGCGCGTCATGTTAGAGGGCAAGGACGAGCAAAAAATCCGTGAACTCGGCGAAACCATTGCCGAGGTTGTGCGGGAAAGGTTAGTATAAATGCGGTTTTCAAAGGATTGGAAAGACTATGAACTGCTGGACTGCTCTTGCGGCGAGCGGCTGGAGCGTTGGGGCAAGGTGACCCTCATTCGTCCCGACCCGCAGGTGGTTTGGCAAACGCCGAAAACGCATCCGCTGTGGAACAAGGCGGATGCAGTGTACCACCGTTCCAACACGGGCGGCGGGCAGTGGGAAGTGCGCAATCGGATTCCCGACCGTTGGGAAATCGGCTACCGCGATTTGACTTTGAATGTCAAAACAATGGGCTTTAAGCACACGGGCGTGTTTCCCGAACAAGCGGTCAACTGGGATTATGTTTCCGACTTAATCAAACAGCAAAACCGCCCTGTGAAAGTCTTAAACCTCTTTGCCTATACGGGCGCGGCAACGGTTTCCGCCCTGAAAGCGGGCGCAGAGGTCGTCCATGTGGACGCGTCAAAGGGGATGGTGCAGTGGGCAAAGGAAAATGCGCTTTCTTCGGGCGTGATTGACCGTCCTGTCCGTTGGATTGTCGATGACTGCATCAAATTTGTCCAGCGCGAAATTCGCCGCGGCAATCGGTATGATATTTTGATTATGGACCCGCCTTCGTACGGTCGCGGCCCCGGCGGCGAGGTTTGGAAACTCGAAAACGAAGTGTATCATTTTGTCGAGTTGTGCCGCGAAGTTTTGTCGGACAATCCTTTGGCGGTGCTTATCAACTCCTATACTGCGGGGCTTTCTCCCGCGGTGATGCAGTATATTTTAGGCGCGCTTGTCGTGCCTGCGTTCGGCGGTACGGTCGAAAGTGAAGAAATCGGCTTGCCCGTTACGCAAACAGGGCTTCTGCTCCCTTGCGGTGCAACCGCGATTTGGAAGCGCTGAAAAATCTTTTGTAAGGAAAACACTATGGCGGAAAATATCATTGAATTTCAAAATGTCTGCTATCGGTACGAGGCAGGCGAGGGGGAACAGCCCTTGCCGCTTTGTGTGGACAATGTAACACTCCATATCAAAAAAGGCGATTTCGTTGCGATTTTGGGGCACAATGGCTCGGGA